>CANFQR010000068.1 GCA_947449125.1 Bacteroidota bacterium
TATCGTCTTATAATCAAAATTATTTTAACTCTGTTTTTCAAACACGTCATATTAAAATATATCCAAATTACGATATACATAATTTTTCTTCTAAAAGAAAAAAAGATCCAGAATCAATATTTTGGTTTAATAAATATAAAGAAGCGTTTGCCGGAAAAAAATTAGATTTTGAAATTGAACATTCTATAAATAATATTAAATACTTTGGTAAAGTTTATATTAATCCTGTATTTAATAAAAAAAATAAAGTAACAGAATTAAGTTGTATAGCATATGATATAACTGAGATAAAATTAATACAACAAAAAAACAAAAACCAAGCTGCAAAATTAAAATCTATTTTTGATAGCAGTTATCATTACCTCTGGACAATAGACTGCAATAAAAAATTAACATCGTTTAATAATAATTATTGCGAATTGGTTTCTGCTATTTACAATACAAAACCCCGAATAGGTATAACAATAAACAGAGGCGCATTAACAAATAACAAAAAATATTTACAAGTTATAAATAAAAATTATGACTTAGCTTTTAATGGTCAAGCCGCAAGTTTTGAAATTGAAACAATAGATAAAACGAAGAAAAAAATTTATTTAGATGTTTTTTTAAATCCAATAAGTGAAAATAACAAAATAATAGAGGTTAGTGGAATTGCCTATAATATTACCGATAAAAAAATAAATCAACAAAAAATAGAACAAGCTTTAAAAGAAAAAGAAGTGTTGTTAAAAGAAGTTCATCACAGAGTAAAAAACAACATGCAAATTATAAGTAGTATTTTAAACCTACAATCGGCGCATCTAAAAGATGACTCTACAATTAATTTATTAAAGAAATGTCAAAATAGAATTAATACAATGGCTTTTGTTCACGAAAGCCTTTATCAAAACAAATCACTAACCGAAATAAATTTCTCAAAATATATAAATTCATTAGCAAAAAACATTTTTCAATCATTCTCTGATACAAGAAGCAAAATAAAGCTAATACTAAACCTAAATGATATTAATTTGAATCTTGACTCGTCAATTCCTGCGGGTTTAATAATAAACGAATTAATAACCAACGCCATTAAACACGCTTTTTTAAATGCCAATAAAGGCGAAATTTGTTTAAATTTATATAAACAAAATGGTAAAATGTATTTTGTTATTAAAGATAATGGAATTGGTTTACCCGAAAAGTTTGATATTAATACAACAAAAACACTAGGTCTACAATTGGTGTTAGCACTTATAAATCAGCTTGGGGCCGAAATTAAATTTAAATCACAAAGCCAAATAGGAACGGAAGTTTCTTTTAGTTTTTAAAATAATTAAAATGAAAAAAATATTTATTGTTGAGGACGAAAGCATTGTTGCAAAAGATATTAAAGACTCATTAATTAAATTAGGTTACGAGGTTACAGGTATAGCAAATAATAGTAAAGATGCTTATACTAAAATAATAGAGTTAAACCCTGATTTAATTTTAATGGATATTATGATAAAAGGCGATGAAACAGGTATAGATTTAAGCAATAAACTAAAATTATCAGTAAACATACCAGTTTTGTTTTTAACGGCGTATGCAGATGAAGCCACGCTTTCAAAAGCAAAACTAGCTGAACCTTATGCTTATATTTTAAAACCATTTAAAGAAATTGATTTACATTCAAGCATCGAGGTAGCTTTACATAAACATAACAAAGACAAAGAACTAAGAACAGAGAGAGATTTTTTATATCAATTAGTAGAAAATAAATCTAGTAACGACGCAGGTTTAATTTTTGTAAAAACAGGAGGAAGACTTGTAAAATTAGCCCTGAATGAAATTTTATATGTTGAAGCATTAAAAGACTATGTAATTATAAATACAGCAGGCAGTCGTTACACTATTCATAGTACAATGAAAGATATTGAGAAAAAACTTGGCGCTGTTCATTTTGTAAGAGTTCACCGATCCTTTATTGCACGACTCGATAAAATTCAAAGCATAGATTCGCAAAGCGTTATTTTAGAAAACAATAAAAAAACATTACCTGTTGGCGGTTCTTATAAAGAAGATGTGTTGGTTAAATTAAACACACTTTAATTCAATTTTAGCCTGCTATAATTAATAGCAACCCTTTGCTGATTTTTAAAGTAACTTTGTTTTTGATTAAATATACAATGTCAAAAACAAAAACTTCTTTTTTTTGCCAAAATTGTGGCGCTCACGCCTCAAAGTGGATTGGCAAGTGTCCAAGTTGTAACGAATGGAATACATACGTTGAAGAGCTAATTCAAAAAGAAACTAAAAACAGCAGGCTGCAACTGTTTTCTGCAAATAAAGAGAATAAAACCTCTAACAAATCAGTATTGCTTCAAAACATTGGTCTACAAGAGTTTCCCAGAATTAATGTTCCCGGAAAAGAATTAACGCGCGTGTTAGGTGGCGGAATTGTTCCTGGCAGTTTAGTTTTATTTGGAGGAGAACCCGGTATTGGTAAATCAACATTAATGCTTCAGTTGGCGCTAAGGCTAAAAAATTTAAAAATATTATATGTTAGTGGCGAAGAAAGTGAGCAACAAATAAAAATGCGCGCAGAACGAATAGGAGTAACAACAGACAATTGTTTTATTTTACAGGAAACAAATACCCAAAACATTTTTAATCAAATAATAGAAACAGAGCCTCAATTGGTAATAATTGATTCTATACAAACCATACACACAAGTTATATCGACAGCAGTCCAGGAAGCGTTTCTCAAGTTAGAGAATGTGCTGCAGAGTTTTTACGTTTTGCTAAAGAAACCAACACGCCTGTATTTATGATAGGCCACATAACAAAAGAAGGTAGTTTAGCGGGGCCAAAAGTTCTTGAGCATATGGTAGACACGGTTTTACAATTTGAGGGCGACAGAAATCATATTTATAGATTATTAAGGGCGACAAAAAATCGTTTTGGCAGCACAAACGAAATGGGTATTTACGAAATGAACGGCGATGGTTTACGTGAAGTTTCCAATCCCTCAGAAATATTAATTACTAACAGAGATGTTCCAACAAGTGGCGTCGCTATTTCCGCCACCATGGAGGGTAATCGTCCTATGCTAATAGAAACACAGGCTTTGGTAAGCAGCGCTGCTTACGGAACACCTCAACGATCATCAACCGGTTTTGATTTAAGGCGCTTATCTATGTTATTAGCAGTATTAGAAAAGCGTTGTGGCTTTAGATTAGGCGTAAAAGATGTTTTTATAAATATTGCCGGGGGCATTCGAGTAGAAGATCCGGGAATTGATTTGGCGTTAGTTTGCGCTATATTAAGCAGCAATGAAGATTTACCAATCCCTCAAGATGTTTGTTTTGCAGGTGAAGTGGGATTAACAGGAGAAATAAGACCTGTTAACCGAATAGAGCAAAGGATAAGCGAAGCCGAAAAACTTGGCTTTAAAAAAATAATAATCAGTAGTTTTAATCTTAAAGGAATAAATGAAAATAGTTATAAAATAAAAATTTTATCAGCTGTAAAAATGGAGGACGTGTTTAATCTGATTTTTAGATAAAATTATCGGGCATTAAAAAGCCAACCGCTAGGGTCCATGGTTTTTTGACCTTTCCATATTTGCAGGTTCATGGATGTTTTTCCTTCGTCTTCATTATAAACTAAGGTTCCTATTGTTTGTTTAACCGCTATTTTTTGACCTGTTTTTACCGTAACATCAGAAAGATTACTGTAGACACTTAAATATTCGCCATGTCTAATAATCACTAATTTTCCGCCGGTTGGTGAAACGGCAATGCCGGTAACCTCTCCTTCAAAAACAGCCCTGGCTTCGGATCCTTTGTTAGCGCAGATTTCGACACCGTTGTTAAACATCATAAATCCTTTTATTGCCGGATGTTCATGCTCTCCGTAAGTTTCGCAAATAACACCTTTATTAACCGGCCACGGAAGCTTGCCGCGATTATTAGAAAAATCTGCGCTTAAAGCTTCAGATGCTTCAGACAATATTGGAGTATATAAATTTTCTTTTTTTTCTTTTTTTGTTTCTGTTAATGTAGTTTTTTCTTTGGAAGTTTTTGTTTTACTGTCTTCTTTTGATTTTTTTGCAGCTATTTCTGCGGCCTCTGCTTTAGCTGCCTCTTCTGCTTTTCGTTTTATTTCAGCTTCAATTAATTTACGAATGGCTATTTGTAAGTCAATGGCATCTCTTTTCTTTTTATCTAAAGTTATTTTTAATTCTTTTTCTTTTTTCTGAAGCTCAGTTAAAACTTTTTCTTGTTCTTGTTTTTCACCACTCAGCGTTTCTTTTTCAACCTCTTCGTTGCCAAGTAAAACGTTTTTTTCATGTCGTTGATTTTTTAATTCTTTTAGTTTAGAGATTAATTCTGATTGGGTGGCTATGATTTCATAGGCTTGTTTTTTTCTGAATTCAGAATATTGTTGCATGTATTTTAATCGAGCGTATGCCTGATTAAAATTTTCGGAAGAAAATAAAAACATTATTTTACTATAAGCATCCTGATTACGCTGGGCAAACAAAATCATTTTAGCATAATCAGCTTTTAGTTTTTCAAGGGTTTGTTTAAGTTGTTGTACTTGCTTTTCGTTAAGTTTAATTTCGTTGTTTATAGTTTCAATTTCTTGGTTAATGGTATTAATTAAGTCTTGGCGTTTTTCAAGTTTAATGTTAATGGTCATTAAAGCGCCAATCGAAGATTTTTTATTTGCCTTTGTTTCATTTAGCAAAGAATTGATGTTTTCAATTTCTTCGTTTATTTTTTTCTTTTTGGTTTCCAGGTCTTTTTTAGAATTTTTACTTCCCGGTTGAGAATAGTAAGAAGGGTTTAATACAACACAAAACAGCAGGGCTAACAGTAGCCAGAGATTATTTTTTTTGTATTTGCAAACGATCATATTTGTTTGGTATGTTTATGCTGATTTTTTGAGGCGTATTTTTCTCAATGCGAACATACTCAATTTTTATGTTTGCTTTTTTCTCTGCATAAATATCAATATCAACATTGAATGGTGCATAAACACTATCCTTTTGCGTAAAGTTTTTGTAATTGGCAATAAAAGTGCGGTTGGTGCCCGGGTCAATAAACTCATTTTTTAAAATTTTATAGTTTTCGGGACTAAGTGTTAGTATTTGTAATGCTTTTTTTAATTCGGTTCCGGTTGTTTGAAGTTTTTTTAATTTTCGTTTTCTTTCGGTGCTAAGTAAATAATGGCAGTTTTCTCTATCTATTATTGGTTTTAGTTTTAAATCGTCATCCTCATAAAATTCGGCGCTATTTCCAAATAATACAGCCTGAAGCACATTAAAATCGAGCTCTGTATTAAGTAAATCATTTATGTAGTTAAAATCGCCAACGAAATAGTTTTTTTGAATATAATTAACAAGTTTAACGGAGTCTTTGGTAATTAATATTTTAGCCACTTCTAAACCCAGTAAATATTGAATGGAAACAAGTATGGCGCTGTCTTTTTTTATTTTTACCCTAATATCAAAACTTTCTTCTTTACCATCAATTAAGGTTTCTACGTTTGCTTTTGCGTTTACCCAGGTAAAACCAAATTCGTTTTCTTTAATGTTATTGCTTAAAGTTTTAGAACTTTTAAAGTCTAATCTGCAACGGCCGCTTAAGGTGTCTGCAATGACAGTTTCAGTTACTGTTTTTTGAACATGTTTTCTTTGTTTGCATGAAATAACCACAAAAAAACACAGCGTTAGCAATAATTGAAAACAAGTTGTAGTTGAAATTTTTCTAATCATTGAGTTTTTTTGTTTTTATTTTTAACAAAAGTTCATCAGAGTTGCCTCCGGCTTGTTTTGCCTTATTCCATTGATCAACAGCCGCATCAACTTTGTTTAATTTAAATAAAACATCCCCGTAATGCTCTAAAATATCAGCCTTTGGAGGACCCATTTTAGTAGCCGTTTCAAGCAGGTATTCGGCGTCTATATATTTTTTTTGTTGAAACAATACCCAAGCGTAAGTGTCCAAATAATTTCTATTGTTTGGACTTAGTTCGTTTACTTTTTTTGCCAGTTTTTCAGCTTTTTCTAAGTTTTCTTTTCGTAAAGAAAGATAGTAAGCGTAATTATTCAAAGCATAAGTGTTGTCTGGGTCTATTTTTAAAACTTCATCAAAGGCCCAGTCAGACTTTTCGTAGTCTTTACAATAATTGTAAGCATCTCCAAGGTTTGCATAAAAATCAATTTTAAGCGAATTGTTGTCTACAACAAACTCTATCCCGTCTTTGAGGGCCAAAGTTGCTTTTTTATAGTTTTTAAGCTGTATGTTAGCAATACCATTAAAAAAGTAGGGAATAGCTTGGCCTGGAAATAATTCTATTGCTTTAATACTGTGATGTTCTAAGGAGTCGTATTGTCTTAAATCGTTGTCGCTAAAAAGTAATTGTTTCCAGACAGAAAAATTAAGGTTTTCGTTTATTGCAGCATAGTAATAATATTTTGCGGCATCTTTTGTTTTACCTCCAAGCATTAAAAAATCCGCATAAACAGCGTTTCCTTTTGCGTCTTTTGGATGAATTTTAATTAAGGCGTCACACAATTCAATTCCCCGCGAATAATAAAGAGATTCAGGTGTTTTTTCGGCCATAAAGTAATAGTATCTTAAAGCATCAATTTTATACTCCGATTCAAGATCGGGGTTATTAAATGCTTTTAACAAACAACTATAAGCCTCCTCTAATTTACCTTGAGAATTATAAAAATCATGTAGGGCCAAGTTAATAGAAGGGTTGTTTGGGTCTATGCTTAAAATTTTATCGTACATGTTTTTTGCAAGTAACATTTTGTTTTGTTCGAGATAAAATTCGGCTAAATAAGCGTAAAAGCGCGGCTCGTTTTTATTAGACTCAGACAGTTTTAACAGTTCGTTTTCTACTTCTTTTATTCTTCGTTGGTTTTTTAATAATTTTACCTTATTCAAAGTAATTTGTTCATTAATTCCGTAAGCAGCTTCAAGCTCATTATAAATTTTATAGGATTTTTCAAACTCACCAATTACAGAATACTCTATGGCTAAGTCTTCTTTAAATTCTGTTTTTTGAGGAAAATTCTTTACAAGCTGCTCGCGTAATTTTACAGACTCATTATATTGTTTAGCTGAAACAAAACAATCTATTAGTAACA
>CANFQR010000069.1 GCA_947449125.1 Bacteroidota bacterium
CTATGGCCTCTATTGCAGAAAAATAGCGATTAACAATATGTTTATTTGGCAATACGCCAATTTGTTTAAAATACACCGCCAAAAACTTCTTGAAATGTAATTTATCAAATGAATAACTTTTAACGTTTAATTTATTTTTTAGTCGTAAGCTTCTTAAGTTATGGTGTAAATCTATAATCACATCAAATTGTTCATCACGTAATTGATCATAAATTTCAGACACATCATCTTTAAATGTATGCAACTTATCAATATTAGGATTATAACTTAAAATACTTTTAAAAGCCTCTTTTGTTACAAAATGAATCTGAGTTTGTGTAAGTTGTTGTTTGGCACACCTTATTATAGGCGTTGTTAAAACAATATCTCCAATAGAACTGAAACGAATTATGAGTAGTTTATTTAATTGCACACTTAACTTAAATTAGTTTTAGTCAACTTTTTATCATGTAACTTTTTTAAATACGAATTTAAAAATATAGCTAGCAAAATAACAACCACGCCTACATAAAAGGAAAAATTTAACTCCTTGTTTTCATTATAAAATAATATGGCCCAAATAATGCCGTAAACCGTTTCAAGATTTACTGTAAGCACTATGGTATAAGGACTAATATATTTTGAAAGATTTACAGAAGCAATAAATGGGAAAACAGTACAAACAAGGCTCAATACTAATATGCCAAATACCGATGAATTATCTAAAACAAAAAAATCAGTTTTAAAATTCCCATTAAAAAGTAAAAAAACAGTTAAACTTACAAGTGCAGCACCTAACTCATAAAAACTAATTATTCCTGATTTAAGCTTATGAGCTAATATGCCATTAAATACCCCAAACAAAGAGGATGTAAAAGCTGCTGCAATACCTAAAATTATTCCAAGCCAATACTGGGTTTCAATCGAAAAAATTAAAGCAATTGCTGCAATAATAATAAAACCAATAATTAGCTCATAAATTCTTACCGGCCGCTTATATACCATTGGTTCTATGATTGAGCTAAATAAAGTTCCGGTGCTAAATGCTACCATTGTAACACTGATATTTGAAACTTTTATTGCGCCGTAAAAAAATAACCAGTGTAACATTATGATTACACCAACACCACTCAATTGTAAAAATTGTTTGCTTGTGATTTTTAAATTTTGTTTTGTTACCATCAAATAAATAAACATGGCAAAAACGGTTACGGCAATTCTGAACCAAACCAATTGAAAAGCACCGGCATTTATAAAACGACCCAAAAGTGGCGTTAGGCCCCAAATAAATACAATTAAGTGAAGCAGCAAATAATGTTTATTTTTAACTTTAATCATTTATTAAGCCTTGCAAAGATAATTTAATGGAAATGATAAACAATTTAATTTATTTTGATAACAACACTACAACAAAAATTCAGCCTGAGGTTAGCCAGACAACAGGCTCTTCAATCGATTTAAATTATCCAATTGATAAAGCTGCAATAGAAAAAGCAACTGCCAAAATTGCCAAATTAATTAATTGCGAAATAGAGGACATCATTTTTACATCCAGAGGAACTGAATCTGTAAAATTTGCTATTGAGGAAGTTTATAATGCATCTGTATCCAAAGGACATCACATCATTACCTGTAAAACAGAACATGAATCTGTTTTAGATACATGTGAAGCATTAAAAAACAAAGGTGCAGAAATCACTTACCTATCCGTAGATAAAGAAGGCTTAATAAACCTTGACGAATTGCAAGCTGCCATAAAATCAACTACCATTTTAGTTTCAATTATGGCTGCCAACGGAGAAACAGGTGTAATTCAACAAATAGAAAAAATAGCAGAACTATGCAACCATAAAAACATTATTTTTTTTAGTGACGGGTCGCAATTTGTCGGAAAAGAACGATGCGACGTAAACGAACTTGGTATTGATTTAATGTCTTTTAGCGCTCACAAATTTTACGGACCTAAACAAATTGGTGCTTTATATATTAACAGCAAAAACCCGATACTAAAGTCAATTAACTTGAATCACATCACTAATGATTTAAACAATTTCTACAACAACACCATCAATAGTAAACTAATAATAGAATTTGGTGAAGCCGCAGAAATTTTCGAAAAATCGTTTTGGGATATAGGCGCGCATGTTTCCAAACTGCGCAATTATTTTGAACACCAATTATTAGATATAGAAGGCTTACGAATTAATGGCAGCACAAAATATAGATTATACAACACAAGTAACCTTACTTTTCCTGAAACAAAAAAAATAAATACCTTATTACAACAATTTATTTTCTCTGACTATACTTCAAACAAAACAAGAAGTGATGTATTGGGAGCAATGGGCTTAACCAAAAACGAAATTAAAAATTCGTATTGTTTTTCTTTCGGGAAAAACAATACACTTGACGAAGTGAAATTAATTGTTGACATAATAAAAAAAATGTAGCCAGTTGCTAATAAGCAGTCCAGCCACCATCGGCTACCAAAACAGAACCGTTAATAAAACTTGAATCGTTACATGCCAAAAACAAAGCGGTATTGGCAATTTCAGCAGAGTCTCCCATTCTTGGCATACCAGCGCCACCTGAGGTACATCTCTCATAACCAAAGGCATTAGGCTTCATGCTTTTACCAATATTTGTATTAACTCCGCCTGGTGCAATTGCGTTACAACGAATACCACTTTTAGCATACATAAAGCCAATGTTTTTTGTTAAACCAATTAATGCATGCTTCGAAGCCGTGTATGCAGCACCGGCCCTTGAACCATTTAATCCGCCAATAGAAGAAATATTTATAATAACACCGCCACCCTGCTTTAACATTATTGGAACAGCCAATCGACATGCAAAAAATGGACCGTCCAAATTTATTCCCATCACCTTATGCCACAAATCATTTGTAACTAAATCTACCGGATAAAAATCATCCATAACTCCTGCATTATTTACCAGTATGTCAATTGCACCAAAGGTATCCATAGTTAACTTTATAACTGAACTCACCTCATCTTCGTTTGCCACATTTGCTTTTATTTTCATAACAACTCCGCCTTTTTGGGTTATTTCATTAGTCAACTTTTCAAGAGAAGAGTCATTCACATCAACTGCTACAATTTTTGCTCCCTCATCAGAAAATAATTTTGAAATGGCCTCGCCCATACCAGAACCGGCACCTGTTATTATAACAACTTTATTCAGCAGTTTTTTCATACAATAAAAATTATAACATCTAAGCTATCATTAATAAAAAAAAATATTCATGTCTAATGTCAGAAGACAATCTGATTAATATCAATTTATGTTTATTAGATAAAAAACATCAAGTAATAGAGTGCTTAAAATCACATTAATTAAGGCATCATAAAATTATTTTTGTTTCATAAAAAAGATTAACTAAAACCTATAGATATGGAAATGGAGTTATTAAAACCTGCAATCAAAAAAAATTTATTAGAAGAAAGTATTGATCATTTGCATCAACAAAGCTTAAACTGGCAGAATCAAATTGCATTTTGGAAAGATGAAAACAGATTTTTTAATGATTTGCTGAGCAATAAATTATTTCATAACGTAACTCCATTAGATAAAAAAATAATTAAAGACACATTAAATAACATTAGTCTAAATGATCTTGAAAAACTTCAAAAAGAAGTTACAGCGCATGAAAAGGCCTTGCATACACTACTGTTAAACAAAAATAAAAACGTTTACAATTATCGTCATGTGCACAAAGAGCTAGATCATAAATTTAATGAACTAGAAAAACGAATTAAAGATTTAAAAACTGCAGTATTTGAATTAGTTAAAATTGTAAACGCCAATTTTTTTGACAGCAACGAAACAATTCACACCATTTATGAACGACGATCAGTCAGAAAATTTAAAAATTACCCTATAGATAAATTACATATTCAACAAATATTAAGAGCCGGGGCAATGGCACCTTCTGCTATGAACAGCCAATTATGCAAATTTTATGTTTTAACAAACAGCGAAAAAATAAAAAACTATTCAGAAGAAATAGCAAAAGTAGCTGCCAACATCCATCAATTTTCATTAAAAGATAAATTAAACAATACCGATCCAATATTTCATGATGCACCCGTAGTTATTTTTATTACCTCTCAAAAATTTAATGAATGGGCAGCCGTTGATGTTGGTTGCTGTGCGCAGAATATTATGTTAACGGCCAAATCGTTGGGATATGACTCTTGCCCTATTGGCCTAGCAAAATACATCGAAAACACAACCATTTACGACCAACTAAATATTCCGAAAGAAGAAAAAGTTGAAATAGCAATTGTTATGGGATATGGGGATGAAAAACCAATTGCTCAAGAAAGGAAAAAAAATTACATAACCTATTTAAATTAATTTAGTGGACTTAAGCCTTAAAATTGATAAAGTTGACAACATCAGCAAAAAGGAATTCAAAAAAAAATATTTAATTCCACAAAAACCTGTTGTAATAAAAAGTATTGCAAATAATACAACCGCAGGAAAAAGCTGGTCTATTAATTATTTTAAAGAAAATATGGGGAATGTAATGGTAGATGTTTTTGATAATAAGAACACAAAAAATGCTGCTTCTGCCTATACAAAACCTGACTTAAAAATGAAATTTGGAGAGTTCTTGAATACCATATCAAAAAATGAAAACAATAACCTAAGAATATTTTTATTCGACCTTTTCAAATTAAATCCACAATTAAAAAAAGAATTTCCTTGCCCTAAATTAATGAGAGGTTTACTGCAAAACGTTGGTTTTATGTTTTTTGGTGGGCACGGAACTAAAGTAAGAATACATTACGATGTTGACATGACAAATGTATTGCACACACACTTTGGCGGTAAAAAAAGAGTTGTCTTAATTTCTCCTGAATATTCAAAATTATTATATCAATTACCACTAAATACTTATTCATTAATTGATTTAGATAATCCTGATTATGAAAAATATCCGGCACTAAAATTAATTAGAGGATACGAAGTAATTTTAGAACATGGTGATTCATTATTTATGCCCGTAGCTTACTGGCACTATATGACGTATATAGACCCCAGTTTTTCAGTAAGTTACAGAAAAGCTACAATAAACTTTAAGAACATATTTATCGCGTTTTTAAACATTGCTGTTTACATTCCTTTTGATAAGTTTTTAAATAGGATATCAAAAGGAAAATGGCTAAACTATAAAATAGAAATCGCTCAAAAACGCGCAGAAAAACACATGAAAAAAAATTACCTATTAGATTTTGAGCATCCCTTAGGAATTTAAAAATAAAATAGGTCAATTTTATCAAACACTAAACGAGTGATTAAAATCATTAGTTTTTAAATTCAATAATAATACATTAGGGCTTTATTTATTATAATGCTTACGGATGTATTAATTCAGGAAAACATACTTGAACAAATTCAAGAGTGTTTTATCAAAATTGATTTTAATTGGAACTGCCTATACGCAAACCAAAAAGCCATTGAATTTATTGAAAAACCATTAAACGAGGTTGTAGGAAAATCTATTTTTCAATTATTAGTAACTAATGATGTAGATATATTAAACCAAAATTTAAAAAAAATTAATTTAGAAAAAACTTCCATAAATTTTGAATTATATCTTATAAATAAAAAACAAAATGTTAGCATACGTTTCTTTGGCGGCAAAACAGATATAAATATATATTTTACACCCAATTATATCGATAATCAGTTTTACAAAGCGTTTAAACATAGTCCGGTTGCATTATCAATCACCAAAATTGAAGATGGCTCAATAATTGATATTAACAATCAATTCGAAAAATTATTTAAATTTAATCGCCAAGATGTAATTGGAAATAAAATTACCGACCTTAATATTATAGAAGAGCCACTTGATCGCATAAAATTTTTGCGAATGCTGCGAGCAAAAGGTAATGTAAAAAATTATAAAACTAATGCGGTATTAAAAAATGGTTCAGTAATAAACATCGATCTCTCTTCAAGAATCATAGAATTAAATTCAAAACAACACATACTTTCTACCATTATAGACATCTCAAAAAAAGAAATTTTAACTAAAAGAATCATTAAAATAAATAATGAATTAGAAAGCAAAGTAAATCATCGCACATGGGAGTTAACAAAACTATTAGAACGCGAAAGAAAAATAAACGAAATGAAAACAAATTTTGTATCGTCTGCGTCTCATGAATTTAGAACACCATTGGCTACAATAAGCACAAGTTTGTGGATACTGGAAAAATATTTAAAACCATATCAAACAAACAAAACAGCTATCCATTTTAATCGTATTCAAAAATCAATAGATCAACTTATAAAAATTTTAAATAATTTTTTATCATTAGATCAATTAGAACAAGGAAAAGTAAAAAATTCAAATTCGAAATTTAACTTAAAAAAACTTTCAAACGAAATTATTGAAGACATTGCCTGCAGTTTAAAAAAAGGTCAGAAAATTAATTTAATCCATTTTGGAGAAAGTATGGTGTTTACTGATAAAAACATCCTTAAAAACGTTATCATTAATTTACTCTCCAACGCTATTAAATATTCGAATGAAAACGATGAAATAGAATTAAATATTTTTATAAAACATAAAAATGTGGTTATTTCTGTAAAAGACAATGGTATAGGTATTCCTAGCCAAGATGAGTTTCTTATTTTTACGAGATTTTTCAGGGCAAAAAACGCTCTAAATATTCAAGGTTCGGGCCTTGGTCTTAATATTGTAAAGAGCTATGTTGAATTACTTAAAGGAACTATAAGTTTTACCTCTAAAATTAACGTGGGGTCCCAATTTACAGTAAAATTTAAATATTAAACTTCCCCCAAAATATTTTACATAACATCAATCAGTAGTCGTAATCAATTTTACGGATGATGTTACGCATTAAAAAAACAACTTCAGAATTTTAAATTTAATATCGATTTAATTCAATTATAACATGAATTGTTTAATAAAAAAATTAAAAATAGCGATACAACTATTTTTATTGCTTTGCTCTCTGATTTCATTTTCCCAATCACTAAGCCCGAAAAAATTTAAAAAAGAAATTTGTAAAAAAAACAGTATACTAATTGATGTAAGAAC
>CANFQR010000070.1 GCA_947449125.1 Bacteroidota bacterium
AAATAAACCATTGCTCTCTATTTCAGAAAGGGTATTTTGTAATTGTTGTTTCAATTGACCGAACATATTTTTAGTATTTTTATAGTTGTAAATTTACAAAAGTTTTATAATAAGATTATGACGTACATAATTTCAGGAATACAACAGGTTGGTATTGGCGTTGCTAATGTTCATGAAGGTTTTAAGTGGTATAATAAAAATTTGGGCATGGATGTCCCGATTTTTGAAGAGGCAGCAGAAGCAGCATTAATGTTGCCTTACACTGGCGGAGAACCACAAAAACGCCATGCTATTTTAGCTATAAACATGAACGGAGGCGGTGGCTTTGAAATTTGGCAATATACCAGTAGAACTCCTCAAGCACCTTCATTTAAACCTCAGTTAGGCGATCTTGGTTTGTATTGTGCTAAAATAAAAACTAAAAACATTTACAACACCTTTAATTTTTTAAAATCACAACAGGTTAAAATACTTGGTCAAATAACTAAAAGTCCAATAGGTAAACAACATTTTTTTATTGAAGATGCCTTTGGAAATTTGTTTGAGATTATTGAAGATAGTGTTTGGTTTGGAAAAGGTTTAAAAGAAACTGGCGGACCAATAGGCATGATAATTGGTGTAAGTAATCTTGAAAAATCTATTCAGTTTTACAATTCAATTTTAGGTTATGATAAAATATTGTATCAAGGCGAAGGCAGTTATGAAGATTTTTTGCCATTACCTGGTGGAAATGTAATAAATAAGCGGGCCGTTTTAACTCACAGCAAAAATAGAGTAGGGCCATTTTCTCAATTGTTTGGAACGAGCTATATTGAATTGGTAGAAGCTAAAAATTACACGCCGCGAAAAATTTTTGAAAATCGTTTTTGGGGTGATTTGGGTTTTATTCATTTATGTTTTGATATTAAAAATATGAATGCCTTGAGAACAGCTTGTGAAAAACAAGGTCATCCATTTACTGTTGATGGTGGGGCTGGTTTTGAAATGGGTGAGGCTGCCGGCCATTTTACCTATATTGAAGATCCGGACGGCACCTTGATAGAATTTGTTGAGACAAAAAAAATTCCAATCATGAAAAAGTGGGGCTGGTATTTAGACCTTACGAAACGACCACCTGAAAAAGCTTTGCCAAAATGGATGTTAAAAACACTAGGATTAAATAGAAAAAAAATTAATTAAGCAAACTAAAGTTGATAAAAATTGGCGACAAAATAATACTTCCGGATTTTCCGTTATTGCTTGCTCCAATGGAGGATGTTAGCGACCCGCCATTTAGGTATGGCTGTAAACAACATGGCGCCGATTTAATGTATACCGAGTTTATTAGTAGTGAAGGTTTAATACGCGATGCCATAAAAAGCAGAAAGAAATTGGATTTTTTTGATTACGAGCGCCCTATCGGAATTCAGATTTTTGGCGGTGATGAAGAGGCAATGGCACTTTCGGCAAAAATAGTTGATGCTACCAACCCTGATTTACTGGATATTAATTTTGGATGCCCTGTTAAAAAAGTTGTTTGTAAAGGGGCAGGTGCAGGTGTTTTAAAGGATATTGATTTAATGGTGAGGCTAGCAAAAGCTGTTGTAAAAAGCACAACGTTACCAGTAACTGTAAAAACAAGATTGGGTTGGGACGATTCTTCTATAAACATAATGGAAGTTGCAGAACGTTTGCAGGATGTTGGCATCAAAGCATTAACCATACATGGCCGAACGCGCGCCCAAATGTATAAAGGAGAAGCTAACTGGTCGCACATTGCCAGGGTCAAAAATAATTCCCGAATTACTATTCCTATTTTTGGTAACGGCGATATAGACAGCCCTGAAAAAGCACTTGAATATAAAAACAGATATGGTGTTGATGGAATTATGATTGGAAGAGCAGCCATTGGATATCCGTGGATTTTTGACGAGATAAAATATTTTTTTAATACCGGAAAACATTTACCAAAACCAACGATAGAAAACAGAGTTGAGGTGTGTAAAATGCACGTTCAAAAATCGGTTGAATGGAAGGGAGAGAAATTGGGTTTGTTAGAAATGAGGAATCACTATGCTAACTATTTTAAGGGCATTCCAAATTTTAAAGAAACGAGAACAAAACTGGTTACGCTAAACTCATACAACGAAATTTCTGAAACGCTAGATAATATTACTTTAACACATTGCGAGTAATAAAAAGCAAAACCTAATCGTAACAAATCTGGAGTCGCTATTGTGAGTATTGTGTTTAGGCTTATGGATTTATTAGATTTAAAAGATTAATTTTTTTAGAAATTAGGTGATATAACTGAATATTTATCACAGAAAATCATGCGCTGAATCATATCACAACATGATTTTTTGGGTGTAAGTTTGATAGGACTAATTATTAAACTTGACATTATGAAATCTGAGGAAACCATCAAAATAAAACCACAAGAAGTAATTACACTTTTTAGGGACATTAAAATTAAAGGAGATGAAGCACAAGCTATTCGTTACCCTGAATTAGAAGATTTGTTTAAAGATGGATTTTATGTTGAAAGTTTTAATCAGGCTTTTGTGGGGACAGATCGATTTATTATAACATTTGTATTAAGAAAATTCAATAAGAATACTTATTAAAAAATAAAATATAGCTAATAAGTAGTCAAAACGGTTATTAAGATTTATAAAGAGCATTTTATTAGATGATGATTTTAAATTTAGATTAAAACTTCAATTATTACTTATTTGTTTTTCGTTAAAAAAATCAAATATAAGTTAACTTGCCTTTAATTATTTTTTGATCATTTATAAATTAAAGAAGTTACTTTATTCTATCCTACGATATTGGTACAATTGTTTTATTTTAGTACTTACCATGTTTAGGAAACAATTTGTTTCAGATCTAGAGAACTGAATAAAAAAAGGCAGAAATAATTTTCTGCCTTTTTGAAGTGGATTTTTTATTGATTAATTAAGAGTTTAAAGCCTTTGCCGTGAATATTAATGATTTCAACTTTTGAGTCGTCTTTTAAATATTTACGCAATTTAGCAATGTATACGTCCATGCTTCTTCCGTTAAAGTAATTATCATCTTGCCAAATGGATTTGAGCGCAAACGTTCTATCTAAAACATCGTTTTGATGAACACAAAGTAATCGTAACAATTGGCTTTCTTTTGTAGTTAATTTTTGTTCGATACCATTATGTTGCAGAATTTGTTTGTCAGAATTAAATTGGTAATTCCCAACTTTAAAATTTACTTCACTATTTTCGGAAGCACGTGCTTTATTAGTTCGTCTTAAAACAGCGGTAACTCGGGCTAATAATTCCTCCATACTAAAAGGCTTGGTAATATAATCATCAGCTCCTGCACCAAAACCTTCTATGGTATCTTCTTTCATACTCTTAGCGGTTAAAAAAATAATAGGTATATTTTTATCGCTCACACGAATTTCTTTGGCTAAAGTAAACCCATCTTTTACAGGCATCATTACGTCTAATAATAATAAGTCATAAGAGCCTTTGAAAAACAAATCTGCTCCTTTTTTACCATCTTCAGCCAATTTAGTTTCAAAGCCTTTAGCTTCTAAATATTCTTGAAGAAGGGGCCCTAAACTTGGATCGTCTTCTACTAAAAGTATTTTTGTTTTAACAGTTTCCATAATATGTTAAATTTTTGATTTAATTAAAGGTAATCACTTACTAAGCCAATTTAACATTTTTAACATTAATTACAAAATAGGTAAATGCACATTAAATGTGCTGCCTTTGCCTAATTCGCTGTCAACAGAAATGGTTCCTTGGTGCTTAAGTACAACAGCCAGAACATACGAGAGGCCTAAACCAAACCCTTTTACATTATGTACATTGCCTGTTGGAACTCTGTAAAATTTATCGAATATTTTACGCTGATTTTCTTTGCTTATTCCCATGCCATTGTCTTTTACTTTTATCATAATACCTTCTGGTGTATTATTTGTTGAAATAACAATTTCCGGAATATCCTTAGAGTATTTAATGGCGTTGTCAATTAAATTGAAAATGATGTTGGTTAAATGAACTTTATCTGCCTGTAGTTTAAATTTTTTTGCATCAAGTTGAGTTTGAATACTCCCGCCTCTTTGCCCAATTAAAAGTTGGGTGTTGTTAATAGCTGTGTATATAATATCATGAACATCAACTTCTACCAACTTTAAAATAAATTCGCCTTTATCTAATATTGAAGTTTGTAAAATGCTTTCAACCAAAACACTTAAACGTTTGTTTTCATCGCGAATCATTTTGATGTAGCGTTGTTGTTTTTCAGGAGTTTGTGAAATACTATTATCTCCCAACATCTCGCTTGCTAATGAAATTGTGCTGATTGGTGTTTTAAATTCATGCGTCATGTTGCTGATAAAATCATTTTTGATGATGGATAATTTTTTTTGTTTTAGATTATTAGCCATAATGTAATAGAACGAAAAAATTAAAATAAAAATAACCACAAATGATACAATGAGTAAGGGCCACATTTCTTTAAATACAGCTTTTTTTTGATTTGGAAAACGCACTATTAAATATTCAGGGTCAACAAAACGATTACTGGGAGATAGATTAACTTTATAAGATGGCCCTAAGGAATCTGAATAGGCTTCGGCATTTATTAAGTTTGCATGATGCGAACTACCCGGAAACAAAAGGGTTAAATAATAGAGGTATTTTGTTTTAATGTTTTGTTTGATTAATTCGGTCGATAAAATTGAATCCAATAACAATGTATCTACTTTTTGATTGTAATCAGTATAATAATTTTGAGTGGATGTTTCGTCAAAAAAACTATATCCTTTTGTGGGTTTATAATAGTCTAAATTGTTTTGTGTTTGATTATTTGTTTTTGCTTTTAACTCTTCAAGAAAACTTGCCGCCGCGGGGTCTAGTCGTAAAGAATCTGTACCAATTTCTTTTGTAATAAACTGGCTTCGTTGATAGCCGTTACTGTCAATACTTGATTCTCGATACAGTTTAAAGTTGATTTGGTTAGAATTACCATTTAGGGATGGTAATTGAAAAGTAATTCCTTGAGTGCGGGTTTTAATTTTTTTGTAAGAGCCTTTTGTTTCTAACTTTTCAAGTTTTGCTGCTGTATTATTTAATGCTTCGGTAACGTGTTGTTCAAACAAATCTTGTTTTACGCCAAAATCATAATTAATCCAGTAAACCTGAATAAAAACAAGAATTAATATTGCTACGGTAAATGAAACGGATACAACTAATAATAATTTTTTATTCATCTTAAGCCAAAGTTAAATTATTAAAATAAACAGAAAATTTAAAAAATGGTAAAATAATTAATGTTTATTCTAAACTATCAATCGGAAAACAGTGTCCGTTTTCGCAGATATAGCATTTTAGCCGGTCTTTAAAAATGTAAGGTTTATAAATGGATTTGTTTAACAACATTCTTAAACATTCTTGTACACCTTCAATAATACTTGGATGAGGATGCATCATATCTGCCAGTTCTCGTATACCTTGATTAGTGTGAATTAAATAAGCTACTGCTTGTATGGCGCTGCTAGCATGCTCTCCAATAACCCGCATGCCTAAAATTCTCATGCCATGATCGTTGGTAACAATGATTTTAAAAAAACCTTTTGTCTTTCGCATGGCAATTGCTCTGGCGTTGGTTGTATAATCTAGTTTAACCACTTTGTGGGCAATGCCTTTGGCTCTGCAATCTTGCTCATTCATTCCAACGGCAGCCACCTCAGGATTTAAAAACATAATGGAGCTGATGTTTCTGTAAGTTAAAGGTTTTATGGTTGGGCCAAACATTCTTACAACTGCATGACGTGCCTCTCTTTCCCCAACATTAACCAGTGCCATTTCTGTACTTACATCGCCGGCAACAAAAATATTACTGATGTTTGTTTGTGTATCGTCATTCCAAATACCCCCTCTTTCATTTGTTTTAACCCTAACATTTTCAAGCCCTATATTTTCAATATTTGGGGTTCGGCCAATTGAAATTAAGGCCTTTTCAACCAAATGAATTTCTGACTTACCATTGGTGTATTCAAGTTCATATTCAACCATACCATTAATAATTTCCATTCTTTTAAGCGAAGCACCATGGTGAACGTGAGCGCCATTACTCTCCAGATTTGTTTTAATGATATCGGCAATATCTTCGTCTTCAAAAGGTAGAATGCGCGAGGCTTTATCAATAAGATTTACCTTTGTTTTTCCGAAAGATGAAAAGATAGTTGCAAACTCGCAGCCAATTACCCCTGCGCCTAACACAACCATACTTTTTGGGAACGATTTAAAATTTTTTATACCATCACTAGTAACAATACAATTTTCATCTACAATTATGTTAGCGGGCTTTCTTGGTTTACTGCCTGTAGCTATTAAAATAAAATCTGCCGTGGCATGTTTAATACCTCCATCTTCTTTTGTTATTTGAATAGTGTGTTTATCAAGTATACATGCAATTCCTTTTTCGTAAAAAAACAATCTGTTTTTTAATTTTTGTAATAATTGTAAATGCACTGTCATTTGAGTTTTTCGTTCAAAAACAGCTTCATTTACAATTTCGGAAATGTCATCAAAATTAACCTCATATTCAGGAATCAATTCTCTTATTGATGCTATTTTTAGAGCCTGCTCCCAAAGGGTTTTGGAAGTTAAAACACCATCATACACACCAGCCCCACCTACGCGTTTTTTCTCTACAAGTAATACTTTTTTTCCAAAATCTAGGGCGCGCATCGCTCCTGCATATCCACTAGGTCCTCCACCAATTATTATTAAGTCGTAGTGTTCCATAATAGTAACAAATTTATTCTTTCTTGCCTTATGGAACAATAATTAAACGTAAAGTATTATTTATCAATATTTTATATAATTTACTTTTTAATATAATTTTCTTATTTTTGCCTCCCTTATAAATTATAAAATTATGAACGAAAGTATTATTTATTTAGTGCCGTTATTAGGCATTTTAGGTTTGATAGTAATGGCTATTAAATCTGCCTGGGTTTCTAAGCAAGATGCCGGAGACGCAAACATGAAAGAATTAGCTGGTTATATTGCGGATGGGGCTATG
>CANFQR010000071.1 GCA_947449125.1 Bacteroidota bacterium
AGCAGTGTCATTTTATTTTATTGTAAGTTATTATGGTAAAAAAGCATTAGAAAATAATTTGAGAACATCTAGTCAAAAGTATGTTTTGTTCGACTGGTTTAAGGATTTGGCTCATGGTGCGGGAGATGTTCAAAATGTTAATTCAAAAAGTGATAAGCTTTTGACCGAATATATTGTTTACAGAAAAAGATACTATAGCACCTTAGAGTTACAATTTAAAGGGGTTTTAATTTTTAAGTTATTTTTTATTTCTATTTTACTTTTTTTAGGCGTCTACCTTGTTCAAATTGGAGAGATTAACATAGGACAATTTGTTGCTTCTGAAATAATTATACTTTTAGTTATCAATTCTGTAGAGAAATTAATTGTAAGTATAGGTACTTGCTACGATGTTATTACAGCCTTATATAAACTCGAAGATATTTTTTCTGCAGCACCAAAAAATTCTTACTTAAACAATAATCAAAACAACCAATATAGTTTAAAGGCTATTACAAAAATATATTCTCATCCATATCCAAAAAGAATTAAATTTCTATTTTATACCTTAGTAATTTCAGTAATTGTTGTTTTGTTTTTGCCTTGGACACAAAGTGTGGAGGCTTATGGTTATGTTACGGCACTTAATCCTCAAAATAAACCACAAAATTTAACATCTCGTATTGCTGGTAGAATTGAGAAGTGGTATATAAACGATGGCGATTTTGTAAAGAAAAATGATACAATAGCATTTATTTCTGAAATTAAAGATGAATATATTGATCCAAAATTGATTGAAAGATCTGCTTCTCAGGTAAAATCAAAAGAAATTTCACTTCAGTCGTATGAAAATAAAATAAACGCAATTAATCAACAAATTGATGCTTTAAATAGCTCGTTAAGATTAAAATCAGAACAAATAAAAAATAAAATTACTCAGGCAAAATTAAAACTCAACTCAGATAGTATTGACAATAACGCAGCGATTAATAATTATAAAATAGCCGAAGAACAATTTAAGCGTTACGAAGAGTTATTGGTTAAGGGTGTTATTTCAAAAACCGATTTTGAAAACAGAAAAGTTAAATTACAAGAGGCTTTAGCTAAAAAGAATACTTCTGAAAATAAAGTTATCAGTGCAAAGAACGAAATACTAAATGCCGAAATAGAATTAAATTCTATTGAGCAAGACTATAATGAAAAATTTATGAAGTGTGAGTCAGATAAATACTCAACCATGTCATTATTTTACGATGCAGAAGGTTCATTAACTAAACTCCAAAATCAACTTAGCAATTATGCTTTGCGTAAATCGTATTATTTTGTGCTTGCACCTCAAGATGGTTATATACATAAAATTAACGTAAAAGGTATAGGTGAGATAATAAAAGAGGGGGGAGTTTTATGCAATATAGTCCCAGTTCAGAACGAACAAGTTGTTGAAATTTTTGTTAATCCGATTGATATGCCACTCATAAAAAGAGGTCTAAATGTTCAGTTAATTTTTGATGGTTGGCCGGTATTTGTGTTTTCAGGCTGGCCTGGTTTAAGTTATGGTACATATTCTGCCGAAATAATTGCATTTGATAGAGTAATTTCGGATAATGGTAAATTTAGAGTGTTGGCTGTAAACAAAGATCGTAAATGGCCTTCTGAAATTCAAATTGGAGGTGGCGTTAAGGGCTTTGCGTTATTAAAGAATGTACCACTTATTTATGAATTTTGGCGTCAGGTAAATGGATTCCCGCCTGAATATTACAGTAATTCTAAAGAAAAAACTGAATCAGTAAAAAAATAAGTCAAGATGAGATTTGCAGCGTTAATTTGTATTTTGTTTTTTACTGGTTGGTTAAATTCTCAAGAAAAAATTAATTTGAGTTACGACTTATTTATCAGTAAAATTATTACCAATAACCCAACCGCTTTAAGAGCAAATAATATAGGCATATATGGTAAACTAAAATATAAAGCTGCATTGGGTAATTATGACCCTTTTGTTAGCGGTAATTTTGAAAACAAATATCTTAGTTCTAAAAATTATTACCAAATTGTTGGTGCAGAATTAAAGCAACCATTATTTACCTCTCAATATTTTAAATTAGGATATGAATACGCTCAAGGAAATTTTGTAAATCCGGAAAATGCCACATCTAATTTTGGATTACCTTTTTTGGGATTTGAAATGTCTTTATTGCAAGGTTTAGTGATAGATAAGCGACGAGCTGAGGTATTAAAATCGAAAAATTATAAACTACTTTATGATGCAGAGAAAAATAATTTAATAAATGGTTTATTATTTGAGGCCTCTTTATCTTATTTTGATTGGTTGTATACAAATAAGCAATTGGCACTTAACTCTTATTTTATTGAATTAGCAACCAAGCGTTTAAACGGAATTATTGAGTTGGTTAATGTAGGTGAACGGCCATCAGTTGATACAACAGAAGCGGCTATTTTAATTCAAAACCGTGAATTAGATCTTCAATCAGCGCAAATAGATAATTTAAAATTGACAGCTAATTTAAATAATTACTTCTGGCAAAGTTTTAATGATGCCACTAGCAAAAATAATTTTGAAAACATTGATAGTTTGGATGCTTATTATGATTTCGCAAAAAAATTAATTTTAAATTTATTCAGTGTCGACTCTATTACAAATCCTATAATTTCATTTTATAAAGCAAAAGGTTCAATTTTAGGAATTGAAAAAAAATTGATGCGTGAAATGATCAAACCTCGTTTAGATGTTAATTATAATGTATTGTCTAACAATTATACAAACAACAATTTTATTTTTAACTCCAATAATTATAAATGGGGTGCAAATATTTCGTTTCCTTTATTTTTTAGAAACCCAACCAATAATTATAAAATGGCAAATATAGATTTGCAAAATAATTCGCTTGAGCTTAAATTAAAACAAAATGAAATTGCGCTTAAAAAAGATCAGATAAAAAAATCAATTTCAGTTTTAAGCCAGCAATTAAAAAATGCCACTAAATCTGTTACATATAATAAATTATTAGTTGATGCAGAACGACTGAAGTTTGATAACGGTGAAAGTTCGTTGTTTCTATTAAACACGCGCGAAAATAAATTACTAGAAACCGAACTTAAATTGGCCGAATACAAATTAAAGTTTATTAAAACGGTTGTTAATTTTATTTATTTAAACGGAGATTTAAATTATAAGTTGTAAAGATCTAAATGAAGGAAGGGATTAATAAAACTCAAGTATTTCCCAAGTATGGTCGCTAAGTAATTTTACAGCGCTTATAAATTCAAGTAGTTCAGGTTTTTTTTTACCCCATTCATCCGGCGCTATCATCATTAATCGATATTTACTTGATTTTTCGTAAAGAAAATAGGTGTGACCTATAAAAGGTTCAAATGAAAGTTCTGCGGTGTAAATTTTTTCGCTTATTTCAACTCGTTTTTTTAGTTCGTTGGCTTGTTGCGCAATTAATTCGGCCTGACGCTGAAGTTGCTGTAATTGTTTGTTAGTCTGCTCATGCATTGCAGAAAGTGCTCTTGACTTTAATTTGCCCACGTCCTCTGGCTTAACAACAATACTACCTATGTTATGCGCGTAGGTTAGTAGACCTGGGTTTTCGGCTACTTTATTTTTATCTATCGGGTTTATCATTAAACAACAATTAAATTATAACACAATTAAAACAAAAGCAGTTGGTAATTGTTTAAAAGATAAAATTAACCAATAAATTATGTTACACACACTCCAAACAAAGCAGTTTATAAAAAGCGATATACAAACAGTTTGGGATTTTATGAGCTCTCCTGAAAACTTAGAAAAAATTACCCCGACATATATGGGCTTTAAAATTTTAAGTGATTTAAATAATTCAAAAATGTACCCAGGGCAAATTATCGAATATTATGTTACACCTGTTGCGGGAATAAAAATGCATTGGGTAACCGAAATTACGCATGTGAAAAATTTAGAGTTTTTTGTTGACGAGCAACGATTTGGACCTTATGCATTTTGGCATCATAAACATTTTTTAAAGCAAGTTGATGGCGGTATTGAAATGATTGATATTGTTCATTATAAAGCTCCTTTTGGTTTTATCGGAAGAATTGCCAATGCTATTTTTATTGAAAAAAAAATAAAAGAAATTTTTGATTTCAGATATAAGAAATTAGAAGAAATATTTAATTTGCAGTAATTAGTTTTAGGTAACTATTACTATAGTAATTAAAGTTATGACAAACCACTTAGAGGATTTAAAAACAAAAATAGAACCCTTAAGACAGGAGATAATTAATCATAAGGTATATTCCTTAATTAAGAGTGTAGATGATCTTAAAATTTTCATGCAGTTTCATGTATATGCTGTGTGGGACTTTATGTCGTTATTAAAAACCTTGCAAAATAATTTAACGTGCACCCAAGTTCCTTGGTTCCCTTCAGGAAATGCTGAAACCAGATTTCTGATAAATGAAATTGTAGTAGGCGAGGAATCTGATTTAAATAATGAAGGAATTAGAATGAGCCATTTTGAAATGTACCTAGAAGCTATGAATCAATGTGGTGCTGATGTTTCACAAATCCATAATTTTTTAAATGAACTTAAGCAAACAGGTAGTCTTGAAAAAGCTTATTTGTGCGCTAAGGTGCCAAAGCAGGCCGCTGAATTTGTAGATTTTACATTTAAAGTAATTAATAGTAAAAAAGCTTATTTACAAGCATCCATTTTTACATTTGGAAGGGAAGATTTAATTCCTGGCATGTTTGTATCATTAATAAACGATCTTCATAAAAATATTCCTGATAGTATTTCAGGTTTTAAATATTATTTAGAGCGACATATAGAAATTGATGGAGACCACCATAGCCATTTAGCCTTAAAAATGACCGAAAGCTTGTGTGGAACTAATGAAAATTTGTGGAAAGAGGCAGAACAATTTACCATAGAATCATTACAAAAACGAATAAATCTGTGGAATGGTGTATACGATGTATTGTATAAACATCAAACAGCGGTTGTTTGATTATACAAATAGGACAAACGCTAAGATAAGTTGAATGAACAAAGACGTAAATACATATTGTTACTATAGCGATTTGCCTTCGCCTTTGGCTTATATGCTCGATGAAGCAATAGAAACCCAAAATAAATTAAGTCAGTTTGATGTAGACCGAATCATTGAAATGGCGTGGGAAGACCGAACCCCTTTCGATGCTATTGAGTTTCAGTTTGGACTGAAAGAAAGTGAAGTAAAAGCATTAATGAAGTCTAACCTTAAGTTTAGTAGTTATAAACTATGGCGTAAACGAGTTGAGTCTTGTAAAACCAAACATCAAAAAACTAGATCTGCTGGAATTAATAGATTTAAATGCAATCTTCAAAGAGGAATTACCTTAAATAAAATTTCCAAGAGAAAATAAAAAATTTATAACTTGTCGTAATTTATATTTTTGAATACGGTCAAATTTAAAATTACAGCGTTGTGAAAAAACAATTTTTTATTTTAATAATAATTAGTTTAAGTTTTACTTTTTGTAAAAAGAAAAATAGGGCAACTCAAGCCGAATTAGACGAAAAAATTATTACCGATTATATTGCAAGCAATCAACTAAATGCCTCTGCAACTGGTAGCGGTTTATATTATGTTATTTCTACGCAAGGTAATGGTTCTCAGCCAAACTCAAATTCTAATGTAACGGTAAATTATAAAGGTTCGTTAAAGGATGGTACTGTGTTTGATCAAAGTGCAGCTGCAGGAGTTACATTTAATTTAAATAATGTTATAAAAGGTTGGCAAGAAGGTATTCCCTTATTTAAAAAAGGAGGAAAAGGTATTTTGTTAATTCCCTCTACGCTTGGTTATGGGGATAAATCTGTCGGAAATATTCCGGCAAATTCTGTTTTAATTTTTGATATAGAATTACTAAACGTCAATTAATTTTAGCTTTTCAAAATTTAGTTATTTAGGTGCCATTAACTTTTCTAAATCGGCTAATTTTTTGGTAGCATAAGGATCGTTAGGTTTATATTTTAAAGCCTCTTCATATACTGGTTTAGCCTCAGCATATCTTTTCATTTTAAATAATCCATCTGCTTTTTTTATAGTTTCTTTGTAATTATCGGCACCAATAACGCGACGCGTAATATGGTCTGAATTACCTTCAATCATATATCCTTTTTCGTCAGTATTGGCAGCTTCAAATTTTCGTCTTTGTTCTGTGAGGTAGTCGTCTTCTGCTTTTTTTTGCTTTTTTTCTTCTTCAATTTTTGCCAATTCTTCCTTTTCCTTTTTTTCCCTTGCAGCTTTTCTTAATTTTTCTTGCTCAGCTAATTCTTTCTCTTCTTCCTCTTGTTGTTTTTTGAGGTCTTCGGCTATCCTTTTTGCTTTGGCTTCACGTTTTTTGGCGTCGTATTTTTCATCATCAATTTGTTCAGTAGATTTTGGTTTTATTTTAACGGTTGATTTATTTTGGTTTGCAGTTTCTTGCGCGAGATTTTTTGAATCATTATTTTTTGGGGTAGATTCTTTAATTGGCTCATTTTTTTTGTCAGCTAATTTTTTTTCTTCCTCTTTTTGTTTAGCAATTTTTTCAGCGGCGGCTTTTTCTTCTTCTGCTCTTTTTAAGTTGGCTTTTGCTAATTTTTCTTCTTCTTCTTTAATTGCTTTTGCTTTTTCTTCATTAGCTTTTGCAATTGCATCTGCTATAGCTTTTTTATCGCTGTTTTCTTTTGCAATTTTTTCTTGTTCAGCTTTAGCAGCGGCTTCTTTTTCGGTATTAACTTTTGCAAGGGCTTCTTCCTCTGCTTTCTTTTTACTAGCCTCTTTTTCTTCGGCTTCCTTTTTTTCTTTCTCTTGTTGCTTAGCTAATTTTTCTTGTGCTTCTTTTTCTTCTTTAGCCTTCTTTTCGTTTTCGTTTGCAATTTTTTCTTGCTCAGCTTTTGCAGCGGCTTCCTTTTCGGCATTGGTTTTTGCAACGGCTTCTTCTTC
>CANFQR010000072.1 GCA_947449125.1 Bacteroidota bacterium
CATGTAAGTTCAATTGCAACCATTAATAATTCAGATTATACTTTACCATTAACCGAAACTGTTTTTTGGAAAACATCAGGAAAAGAGAGTGATTACGCTATTAGCAAATATAATGGCGAAAAACAAGTTTGGCGTGGTATTGAAGAAGGTTTAAATGCAGTAATTGTAAACCCGGGAATAATTTTATCATCCGGCTTCCGAAATCAAAGTAGTTCTAAACTATTTGATGCCTGTTTTAAAGGAAACAGGTTTTATACCACAGGAATTTCAGGTTACATAGCTGCAGAGGATGTGGCCTCTGTAATGCTTCATTTGATTAATCATCGCGTGTTTTCCAACAGGTATATTTTAATCGAAAACAATTTTTCTTACAAAGATATTTTTGAAACAATACAAGAAAATTTTCATAAACCCAAACCTATTATTAAAGCTGGCAAAGTATTGCTTAAAACTGCTCAAATTGCAGACGCTTTAAAATGTATTGTTTTAAAAAAACCTCGGCAAATTACACAGCCCTTAATTCATTCCGCTCTTAATACACAAACCTATTCCAACGCTAAAATAAAGGGGATTTTTCATGAACCCTTTTTACCTGTAGATCAAGTGATTAAAAAAATCTGTTTAGACTACTTAGCTGACCATAATTTACATAGCAATCCTTAATTATTCGAAGTAATAAATTTTTGTTTTTGAATTTTAATTATCTAAATTAGTTTCTTATTTAAAGTAAATTATAGAATTTATGCATATTGCAATTGCCGGGAATATTGGGTCAGGAAAAACAACTTTAACATCATTACTTGCAAAACACTACAAGTGGCACGCTCATTATGAAGATGCCGATGACAATCCTTATTTAAATGATTTTTATGAAGATATGCAAAGGTGGTCGTTTAATTTGCAGGTGTATTTTTTAAACAATCGTTTTAATCAAATATTAGACATTAGAAAAGGTAAAAACTCGGTTATTCAAGACAGAACTATATACGAAGACGCGTTTATTTTTGCCCCCAATCTTCACGCAATGGGATTAATGACCTCGCGCGATTACGACAATTACTTTTCGCTGTTTAAATTAATGGACGGCTTAATAAAAGCTCCTGACTTAATCATATACCTTAGGGCCAGCGTGCCTACATTAGTAAAACAAATACAAAAAAGAGGCAGAGATTACGAAAACAGCATTCGATTAGATTATTTGAAAAGACTTAATGAGCGTTACGAAGCTTGGAGTACATCATACGAAAAAGGAAAAATTTTAGTAGTGGATGTAGATGATATTAATTTCAGCGAAAACAAAGAAGACCTCGGTAAGGTGATTAGAATGATTGATGCCGAATTAAATGGTTTGTTCAAATAAGTGAGCCTAATTTCAAATACAGAATCTGAATTTTTTGGTTTGCAATTTGCAAATCAGCTAAAGAGTATACAACAAAGCGGTGAATTATTATTGGCACATAACAAATCTTTAAACACAGAAAGTATTTCCAAATTAGAATCAGAAATTGAATCAAAAATTCTTGAAAAAAATATTCCAAAACAAGTCTTAAAAAAAATTTTTTTTATTTCCGTTGAATCATTGCAAAACCAATTAATTCACGGTCAAAAAGACGACTCAGGGACACAGCATAATTTTTTCATTCTAGCTCACACAAATCATTCTATAAATATTATTACAGCCAATTTGATAAGTAATCAATCTGTAAATAAATTAGAAACACAACTAAAAAAAATTAATAGCTTTGAAGACGCCGCCTCATTAAAGGCCTATTATTTAGAACACCTTGAAAATAATGAGTTAAGCGAAAAAGGCGGCGCAGGTCTTGGATTTATTACTATAGCCATGAAAAGCGGAAACAAAATTAAGGCCGTGTTCGAAAACATAAATGAAAAATATTCATTCTTCTTATCTGAAGTAAAAATTAACTTAGAATAAGCTAAAGCAATGTCTCGGCAGGCAATTCTATTTTTAGCTTCATGGTACCCAACCCCACAAAACAAAAATCATGGTATATTCATTAAAAACCATGCCATTTCTTTAAGTAAATACATACCAGTAATTGTTGTATATGCATACAGTTCAAACACAGCTAAACAACCAGAAATTTTTAAAAATAAACAAGGTAATTATGAGGAGTGGTTATTAGAATACAAAAAAACTTCAGCGGTTCCTATTCTTTCTTCCGTCATAAAATTTTTTCGTTTTAAATCAGCCTACAAAAAGTTACTTAACGAATTAATTAGCAATAATGTTCTAATAAATGGCATTCAGCTAAATACAATTTTTCCTGCGGCTGTTATTTTACCTATGTTTAAAAAACATTTCAAAGTTCCATATACCATTGTAGAACATTGGAGCGGTTATTTAGCAGAAGATGGTAGTTACAAAACTATATTTCAAAAAGCTATTACAAAAAAAATAACCCGCAACGCTTCTAAAATATATTATGTTTCCGAAAAGCAAAAAGAAGCGATGCTTTCTCATAACTTAATAGGGAATTACGAATTGTTATATAATGTTGTAGATACCGACGTTTTTTTTAAAATTAAAAAAACAGAAAAAAAAGATCCTACATTTCTTCACGTTTCTTCTTTGGTAGAAAAGGAAAAAAACATTAATGGCACTTTACATGTTATGCAAAAATTGCAAGCTAAAAATTATAAGTTTCAATTTATTATTGTTGGAGGGACAACGACTAATGTGAATTTTTATAAAGAGCAAGCTGAAAGATTAGGCTTAAAAAATATTTTTTTTGTTGGCGAGAAAACACAACAGGAAGTTTCTAGATATATGCAAAACACAGATGCTTTAATTTTATTCAGTAATTATGAAGGAATGCCTGTTGTTGTTTTAGAAGCACTTGCAAGCGGCTTACCTGTTTTTGCAAGCAATGTTGGGCAACTACCTAATATCATTAATAACGATTTTGGAAGATTAGTTCCAGTAAATAATGAAAGTGCCTTAGAAAAATACCTTGAAGAGTTTTTAAATACTAATTTAAAATTTGATTCCGATAAAATGATTGAATTTATTCATACAAACGCTTCTAAAGAAGCTATCGGAAAAAAACTAGCAGATTATTATACTGATGTTTGCTCCTCAATAAAATTTGTTAATTCAACAAATTGATTAACCGAAAGTTGCTCCGGTCTTTTATCTAATAACGGATGACGCAACTCATTATTATTAAATAAAGTTCTTACAGAATTCCGAATTGTTTTTCTTCGTTGGTTAAATGTAGTTTTTACAACCTTTTTAAATAAATCTTCATTACAATTTAATTTCTCAACAGAATTACGGGTGAGTCTTATAACTGCACTTTTTACTTTTGGCGGTGGTGTAAAAACATTTTCATTAACCGTAAATAAATACTCTATATCGTAATAAGCCTGTAAAAGAACACTTAAAATCCCATATACCTTTGAACCCGGTTTTTCGGCAAGTCGCATAGCCACTTCCTTTTGAAACATCCCTACAACATAATTCACATTGTTTTTATGTTCTAAAACTTTAAACATAATTTGACTTGAAATATTATACGGAAAATTTCCAATAACATTAAATTTTGTTCCTGCAATTTTTTGTAAATCTGATTCGAGAAAATCTGCGAGCAACAAATTATCTTTTTTTTCGTGATAATTGTTCTTTAAATAATTTATTGATTCCTCATCAACATCCATTGCAAAAAAATTAACAGATTGTTTAACTAAAAATTGTGTCAAAACACCTGTTCCAGGACCAACCTCAATAATTGGTGTTATATTGTCCTTATCTAAAATGGCATTAACAATGTTTTCAGCAATTGTATTGTCGTTTAAAAAATGTTGCCCTAAATGTTTTTTTGCTTTTACCGGATGCACGTTAATTAATTTTTTTGATATTGTTTCCCACCTAATGCCATTAAATAAACTTTTATTAACTCATCTAAATCCCCGTCTAAAACAGCTTCGGCATTCGTAATTTTAAGTTCAGTACGGTGATCATTTACCATTTTATATGGGTGTAATACATAACTGCGTATTTGCGAACCCCATTCAATTTTCATTTTCCCTTCCTCTACAGCTTGTTTGCTTTCATTTCGCTTTCGCATTTCCAATTCATATAATTGTGAACGTAGCATGTTCATTGCGCGTTCTCTGTTCCCTAATTGCGAACGTTCTACCTGACATACAACCACAATACCTGAGGGCTTATGTGTTAACTGAACTTTACTTTCTACCTTGTTAACATTTTGTCCTCCCGCGCCACCGCTTCTTGAAGTTGAAATTTCAATATCTGCAGGTTTAATTTCTATCTCAATAGTATCATCAACCATGGGATATACATAAACCGAAGCAAAACTGGTATGCCTTTTGGCATTTGAATCAAACGGACTTATGCGAACAAGTCTATGTACTCCGTTTTCTCCTTTTAAGTAGCCATAGGCAAAATCTCCTTCTATTTGCAGTGACACCGATTTTATACCGGCCATATCTCCCGAATTATAATCCAACTCTGTAACTTTATAACCGTTTTTTTCTGCCCACATCAGATACATGCGCAGCAACATGCTTGCCCAATCGCAACTCTCTGTTCCTCCGGCGCCCGCATTTATCTGAAGCACACAACTTAAACGATCCTCATCGGCACGCAACATATTCTTAAATTCAATATCTTCTAAAGCTTTTAGTGCATTATTAAATTCAAGATTAGTTTCTTCTTCTGTGGCGTCGCCTGCTTTATAAAAATCGTACAAGGTATTTAAATCCTCTAATTGACTTCGCAATTTATCATATGCTGAGGTCCAGGATTTAACTTGCTTTACCTCATTTAATATTTTTTCGGCTTGTTTTGAGTCGTTCCAAAAATTTGGATCAAGTGTTTTTTCTTCAAGAAGTTCGAGATCATGTTTCTTTTTATCATAGTCAAAGAAACCCCCTCAACGCGATACTGCGATCATTTAAGTCTTTTAATTGCTCATTTGTAAACATTTGTCAAAGATAAGATAATTTGGATTTATTGCTTTTTTATTGGCCAAAAAATTATGTAACTAATTATCATTACGCTTCCAAACTCAACTAAACCCATAACAAAAGCAATATACAGATGCATTAAAACACCTATTAATAAAAACATTTTTTTTATCTTTTTTATCCAAACTAAAACAGGAAATAGTAATTGATAACCCAGCACCACATAATTAAGTAAAACATCAACTAAATAATTTGAATTAAACCAAGTTGAAAACATATTATAATGCCCAACCTTACTTAGTTTGTATAATGCATCGCCATGAAGCCAATCAATATCATTTAATTTGGATAAAGCCGCAATAAAATAAACCATTAAAATTTGAAGGATTGTGGCAGTTATACCAAAATTATGGAAACAAACCGAAATTGATTTTTTCCAATCTAATTTAGCTTGACTGCGCTTTGAAAAAAAACAATTAAAAAATAAAAATTGATTAATCAAATAGCTTCCGCCGGTTAAGGTTGGATATAATTTATTATGAATATTTAAAACCAAAAACCACAATATAAATTCGAAAACAAACGGAATTTTTTTTATTGAATAACTTAACAATAAAAGAATTAATGCTCCATATAAAAAAACATATCCTGTGGTTTTAGATTGACTTGAATATAATACGTATGCATAATCTTTAATAAAATTTAAACTGAGTGGTTGGGTATAAGCAAATGCATTATTGCCAAAAAACAAATTGTAAAAACTCAGCCAGTAAAAAATTTTTACCGTTACAACCAAGTATAATAATTTTCTGAAATTGCCAGTTTCAGAAATAAAATTATATCCTGAAAAAAAATATTCAACCAGTTTTTTCAATGATATAGACTATTTAATAGTTAAATTTAGTTGATTATTTTTATGTATTATACATTAATGACTATTTTGAAAAACAAAGTCTTGATTTTTATTTTAATCTCAGCGGTTATTGTATTGTGTTTAATTGAAGCTGCAGGGAAAGGTGATTTTTTTATTTATTTATCTGGTGCCGGCGACTTAATGAAAGGGGAGAATATATATAAAAACACATACGTAGACGGTTACCATTATTTTTATTCTGTTTTGTTTGCACTTCTACTCTATCCCTTTTATCATCTTCCGTTTTTTTGGGTAAAGTTTTTTTGGCTGCTTATTAATGCTGTTGCTTATTTTCATCTGTTTGCTCTAATATCTAAAAGTCGTTTGTTTTTATCACTAAAAGAAAAACAACAAAAGTTATTTCTGTTTTTACTCTTTGTTTTTTCGCTACGCTTTTTTCTGGACAACATTCACTATTCTCAAATTACTATTTTTATTTTATGGTGTACTGCTTTCGGATTACAACTCATTTTAAACAATAAAACTATCGCAGGTTCTGCCTTGCTAGCATTGGGTATTAATATTAAATTACTGCCAATAGTATTTTTACCTTATTTAATTTATAGAGGTTATTTTAAAGCGTTTACTTATACCGTATTGTTTTACTTTTCTTATTTGTTTTTACCTGCCTTGTTTATTGGTTTTAATTATAATTTATCGTTGATTAAAACCTGGCTTTCTTTAATTAATCCTGCCAATCAAAATCATATTTTAGATGTTGAAGAACGTAGCTTTCATAGCTTATCTACATTACTATCGACTCTTTTAGTTAAAGATGTTCCAGATATTTATGCTTTATCCTTAAAAAGAAATATTGCCAATATAGATTTAAAATCTTTAAGTTATATTCTAACGCTAATCCGGTTGGTACTAATATCATTAACACTTTATTTTCTAAAACTTAAAATTTTTGTAAAATCAAAAACAAACTTAGGAGAGCTTATTGAAATAAGTTATATTCTACTATTAATTCCTTTAATTTTTCCACATCAGCAACACTATGCTTTTTTATTTATGATACCTGCAATTGGATTGATTTTATTTTATTTGATTACCAACTACAACCGCATGTTAACAAAAACA
>CANFQR010000073.1 GCA_947449125.1 Bacteroidota bacterium
AGTTAAATAGTATTTACTTCGGCGGAGGCACTCCAAGTTTGTTAAATATAAATGAGTTAGACTTATTATTTGACACATTGCATAGGTATTTCGAGTTTGATAATCTCACCGAAATAACCTTTGAAGTAAATCCGGACGACGTTTCTAAAAAAAAATTAAACGCGTGGAAAAAAATCGGAATAAACAGGCTAAGTATAGGGATACAAAGTTTTAATGATGAAGAATTGAAATGGATGAATAGGGCTCATGAAGCAAAGCAATCCGTTAAATCTGTTTTATTGGCGCAAGATGCCGGTTTTAGTAACATTACAATTGATTTAATTTATGGGAGTAAGTTTCAAACCATAGATTCTTGGCAAGAAACACTGCTAAAGGCAGTTAATTTAAAAACCCAACATATTTCATCCTATAATTTAACTATTGAAAATAAAACAGTTCTTGGAAGCAGAACTGAAAAAGGTATAGAGCCAGCTGTTAATGAAAATTTAAGCAGTAAACAATTTTTATTAATGGTAGATTTATTAAAGCAATCTGATTTTATTCAATACGAAGTTTCTAATTTTGGGAAAAGTGGTTATTTTGCCCAACATAACAGTAATTATTGGCTTCAAAAAGAATATCTGGGTATTGGGCCATCAGCTCATTCATTTAACGGCCTATCGCGACAGTGGAATATAAAAAACAACAACGCATACATAAAAGGATTGGAGCAAAACTTAATTCATTTTGAACGAGAGGAGTTATCAATAAAAGATAGGTTTAATGAATATGTTTTAACCCGTTTAAGAACTATTTGGGGTTGTGATGTAAGTGAAATTGAAAATCTTTTTGGAGAAGCTATAACATCTCATTTTTTAAAAATGATTGATAAACAACAATTTCACTTTAATAATAATAACGGTGTTTATACTTTAAAAGGAGAATCACTTTTATTTGCCGACGGAATAGCTTCAGATTTTTTCCTTGAATAAAATAAGTTTGCCTTATTAATTATCGGCTATTTTGTTTTTATGAAAATTTTCAATTAAACCAGCGCTTGAATCAATACTATTTACAAGCCAATCAAAGTATATTTCAGTTTTTTCGTTTTCAGTCAGTAAATAATTTGGCACAGTTTCTCTGATTCTTTTAGTTAATTCGTACAAGCATAAGGCAGCGCAAACACTAACATTAAAACTTTCGGTAAAACCATACATAGGGATTTTTACAAACTCGTCTGCGTGTTCAAAAACAGTGTCTGAAATTCCTTCAATCTCAGTTCCAAAAACAAGCGCTAATTTTTTATCAACGGGTAACCTATCAATTGTAAAATCATTTTTGTGAGGTGTTGTAGCAACTATACGGTAACCCTTGCTCTTTAAATCAGTAATAGCTTGAAGGGTGTTATTCTCTGAATTTTTGTGTTTATGAATATTAAGCCATTTACTGCTCCCCATATCTACATCGGCACTTATTTTAATATGGTTTCTTTTTTCAATGTAATGAATATTTTGAATTCCAAAACAATCGCAACTTCTTAAAATAGCACTTGTATTGTGACCTTGATAAACATCTTCCAATACTATTCTTAGGTGGTCAGTTCTTTGTGATATAACTTCATCAAATCTTTTTTTTCTATTGTCTGAAATAAATGCCGACAGATAATTAATTAGTTCTATTTTTTGTGAATGTTCCATTTTTAAATTGATGCAAAGAAAAAAATAAATTCTATAATTTAAATAGTATTTATACCTTAGCACTGCAAATTGGTTCTTTTTTAAACAAAAGATTAATAGGGAATAGTGTGAAAATCACTAATAGTACCCGCTGCTGTGAGTCCTTTAAAGCTTAAAACAATCGCGCCACTGTAATTTACGGGAAGGCGTTTTAAGTGAGGATAAGTCAGAAGACCTGCCACTTGCGCAATGTTTAAAGCTTTCGGGATGTGAGGCTAAAAACAACTTAATATTTTCAGAAAATTGGCAAAAATAAAAAATAAGCAATTTGCTTGTGGTTTTAATTGTATTAAAGCCTTTGTTGTTTTTTTGTTTTTATTAAGTAATAATCTTTTTTGTCAAGATACTGTTTCTTTGCAAAAAGTTGAAGTTACTGCAACAAAAATTGAGCTATCGCAAATTGGTAAGAAAACGGAAAAATTGGACACAATTATTAAGCGTCAATTTAAATTCAATTCAATTGCCGATGTTTTAAGTTCAAACAGTACCATTTTTATTAAAAATTATGGGCCCGGATCAATAGCTACTACGTCCTTTAGAGGAGGGAATGCTTCACAAACCGCTGTTTTATGGAATGGTTTCAATATACAAAACCCCATGCTTGGCCAATCTGACTTAGCATTAATGCCTTGTTTTTTATTTGATAACATTAATTTGGAATATGGAGGATCATCCCATTTATGGGGCAGCGGGGCTGTAGGCGGAAGTATACATCTTAACAATAACCTTCTGTTTTCAAAAGGGTTAACTACCAGTTTGAGTTATGGTATAGGTTCTTTTGGGTTAAGAAACGCATCAACCTCGTTAAGTTTCAGTAAAAAGCGGTTTGTTTCTTCATTTAAATTATACAACATCAGTTCTGAAAATAATTTTCTATTCGCCGATACCTCTGATAAAATACAATCAATTAAGCAGCAAAAAAATTCCGCTTACAATTATGCCGGAATAATGAATGAGTTTAAATTTTTAATTAACTCAAAACAAATAATTTCATTAACTATTTGGTTAAACAATAATAAACGTAGGTTACCTTCAATTAATAATCTTTCAGAAAGTAAAATCTATCAGCAAGATTATTCTGATAAAGTTACAGCTAATTGGAGTGTTATTTATCCAAATCACAAATCAATAATTCGTGCTGGCTATTTTAACGACAAGATAAATTATACAGATAGTTTAAAATCTGATTTTTCTAAAAATAATTCGCAGACATTTATCGCAGAAAATGAAAATTATTTTAATTGGGGCAAATCACATCAATTTAATTTAGGTGTTAATTACACTTCAAATTCAGCCAATTCAAATAATTATAACTCACTAAAAAATTTATCTAGACTATCATTTTTGGCAGGAAATAAATTTACCTTTTTTAATAATCGATGGTTAACCTACTTATCAATTAGAGCTGATTATTTAAGCGTTGGTAAATTGCCACTTACCGGAAATGTTTCAACAGAATTTAACCTTACTAAGAAAATAATACTAATGGCAAGCGCTGCAAAAATTTACAGGCAACCAACTTTAAATGAATTGTATTGGATGCCAGGAGGAAATATAAATTTAAAACCCGAACAAGGATTTAGTTACGATGGCACTATTGCATACAAAAATCAAATTAACAACCTGCTGATTTATATTTCAGGAGCAGCGTTTACACGTCAAATAAATAATTGGATTTTATGGACATCCAGTGCTAACGGTAATCCAACGCCAATTAATCTTATGCAGGTTTGGAGTAGAGGTACAGAAACAACTTGGCGATTTGAATACAAAAAAAATAAATTGATTTATAAATTAAATTTTGGCACTGCTTATATTTTATCAACCACACAACAGATTAATCAGGAAAATAATAATTCTTTAAATAAACAATTAATTTACACCCCCAGATATTCTGCTAATGCAGTTTTCTCCGTGACATATAATAAATTCGATGTTTGTTTTTATAACCACTATGTAGGTTATCGATTTACTGCAAGCGACAATTCGCAATGGTTAAATCCTTATCACGTTTCATCAGTAAGATTAAATTATACGGTTGAATTTAAATACGCTCAATTTATTTTATTTTCAGCATGCAATAATTTATTTAATACAGATTACAAAATCGTTTCCGGTAGACCAATGCCTTTAAGAAATTTTGAATTAGGACTAACGCTTCAAAATAAAACAACACTAAAATAACACTTATGAAAAAAATAATTTTTATCACGACATTAATTTTTGGTTTTAGTACTAATAAAGCTCAAACACAGGTAGCAGATTTCGAAAACTTTTTGTTATCACCAAATTCAGCTTACAGCAATTCATTAAGTTTACCTTTTCAATCGGCTGGGGCTTCGTTTCAATATAAGTGGGGTGGTAATTATTGGAGCGGCGGTTTTTCATATACCAATAAATATGATTCTGCAACGGCAGGATTTACAAACTTGTATGGTGTAAAACCATTAAAAGGCTATAATAATTCAAATGTATATACAGTAGCTCAAGATGGCGGAGTAATAAACTTATCTGCACCATCCAATACAGTTCAGGGTTTTTACATTACAAATACAACTTATGCTTATAAATCTATGAAACTTGGCGATGCTTTTGCTAAAAAATTTGGTGGCGTTAGCGGTAATGATCCTGATTTTTTTAAAGTAACTGTTAAGGGTTTTAAAAATGGTATTTTAATAAATGATAGCGTAAGTTTTTATTTAGCCGATTTTAGATTTGCAAATAATTCGTTAGACTATATTGTTGATACCTGGCAATGGGTTAATACATCAACCCTTGGAAATATAGACAGCTTAAAGTTCTTTATGTATTCTAGCGATATTGGAAATTTTGGAATAAATACGCCGTTGTTTTTTGCGATGGATAATTTTACAAACACCTCATCAACGGTTGGATTAAATGAGCAGGCAGATGTTTTAAATTTTAGTGTGTTTCCAAATCCGTTCAGTAATAATTTGTCACTTAGCTTAAATTCTATTTCTGAGTTAACAACTATTGTAATTAGCGATGTTACAGGAAAAATAGTTTGTTCATCTCAGTTAAATCAATTAAACACAACTATTAATCTTGATGAACTACAAGAAGGCATTTATTTTTTAGAACTCATGAATGGCACTCATAAATCAGTAAAAAAAATAATTAAAAATTAGAATGCAAGGTTTTAATTAAGCTAACTCTCTTTAAACTTGATTATTGCAATAATGGTATTGAAATGAAAAAATGTAGCCTTCTATTTTTTACGTTAATTATATTAAGCGCTTGCGTAAAAGATAAGCCTCAAGATAGTATTCAGCCGCAAGTTCAATTAACTACTGCCAAAAAAGTTTACATTATAAACGAAGGAAATTTTGGTTCTGCCAATGCTTCAGTTTCTTTATATGATGTGGGTAATGATGCAGTTGTAGATAATATTTATAAGGTGCAGAATTCAACTAATCCCTCAATAGGCGATGTGGCCCAAAGTTTATCTTTTATAAATAATAAATTTTATTTGGTGGTAAATAATTCAGGGAAGATTATTGTTTGCGATAATCAGTTTAAAAAATTAACGCAAATTACCAACCTTTCTTCGCCCAGGTATATTTTACAGATTACCAATCAAAAAGCTTATGTGAGCGATTATAATGCTAATTCTGTAAGTATAATTGATCTTAATTCGAATACAAAAACAGGCTCAATTTCTTGTAAGGGCTGGACGGAGAAAATGGAACTTATTTATAACAAAGCGTTTATTACTAATATGAACAGCAATTATATTTATGTTGTAAATACCATAAATGATTTAATTACAGACAGTGTTTATGTTGGTGTAAACGCCGGCAGTTTAGTTATTGATAAAAATGATAAGCTATGGGTTTTAAGTAGCGGCAATAGTATAAACGCCGTGAGTGGAAGTTTAACAAGAATTAATACTATTACTAATCAAATTGAAACTACATTTAATTTTCCGGCAAATAATTTTCCTAAAAATTTATGTATAAATAAAACTAAAGACACGTTATATTTTATTAATAAAGGAATATATAGAATGCCAATTTACGCATCAGCAATTCCTGCAACAGAATTTATAGCAAAAGGAAATAAGAATTTTTATGGGCTTGATATTAATCCTGCTAACTCTTTTATTTATGCTTCAGATGCTATTGACTACGTTCAAAAATCAAATATTTATGTTTATGATGCTAACGGAAATCTTACAAAAAATTTTAAAGCAGGAATAAACGCTAATGGTTTTTATTTCGAATAAAAATAGGCATCTTTGATTTGTTGATAGATGCAATTAATATAATTTCCTTTGATGTGCCTTTTCCAGCCAATTACGGCGGCGTTATTGATGTTTACTACAAATTAGTGTGGTTAAAACAAGCAGGCATAAAAATTCATTTGCATTGTTTTAGTTATGGACGCTCTGTTGCGCCGGAGTTGGAAGTGTTGTGCGAAAAAGTTTACTATTACAAACGTAAAACCGGAATTGTATCCAATTTTTCGTTGTTGCCATATACCGTAAAATCAAGGCAATCTAAAGAATTAGAAAAAAATTTATTATCGAATAATTTTCCAATTTTGTTTGAGGTGTTGCATACTTGTTATTTGTTAAATGATGAGAGATTTAAACACCGAAAAAAAATTTACCGGCATAGTAATATTGAACATAACTATTATCAGGAACTTTCTAAATCTGAAAATGATTTTTTAAAAAAAATATATTTAAAAATTGAGGCAAAAAAATTAAAACGTTTTGAGACTGTTTTAAATTTTGCAGATTTAATTTTATCGGTTAATCAAGAAGACACCAATTATTTTAAAGGAAATTACCCAAATGCTAAAACAATTTATTTACCGAGTTTTCATGAAAATGAACAAGTAACGTCATTAATTGGTAACGGAAAATACATTCTTTTTCACGGAAATTTAAGTGTTTCAGAAAATTACGAAGCTGCCCTTTGGTTGGTTAAAAATGTATTTTCCAAAATTAGTTATAAGGTAATTATTGCGGGTTTAAATCCTCCTGAAATATTGTTTAATGCCATTAAAAATTATAATCATATTGAATTAATATCAAGTCCGGATAGTAATCACATGAATGAATTAATCAGAGAAGCCCAGTTGCATATTTTGCACACTAAACAGCCCACCGGCTTAAAATTAAAGTTATTGAATGTGTTATTTAAAGGACGATTTGTAATATGCAACTCAAATATGA
>CANFQR010000074.1 GCA_947449125.1 Bacteroidota bacterium
GCTGTAGTTTTTAATAATGTAGTTAATCCCACGCAATTCTCATATCAGTGGTCTGGAGGAGCTGGAATTGCATCACCTACCTCATCAATAACAGTAATAACGGCACAACCAATAACAGGAACTATTTCTACAACTATTTATAGTGTTATTGTAATGCCATCTGCAAATATTTGTCCTGTAACAAAAACAATTTCACTGACAGTTTTAAATCCATCATCACCAACCATTACACCTGTTCCAACTATGTGTAATAACTCCTCAATTTTTCAATTACAAGTGTCTCCAAATAGTGGTACCTGGACGCCAACTTCTTATTATAGCATAGCTGGTTCTTTCAGTCCTGGTTTAGCAGTAATAGGAACAAACACAGTACAATATGTAATTGGCACTAATACATGCAATGCTCAAAGCACAATAAATGTAGCCATTGAGGCATATGTTCCTGCAGTTATAACAGGTAGCATAGCTGATTTATGTAACACTCATCCTTCAATAAATTTAGTACCATTAGCCACAAATAATTTAGGATACTGGAGTGGATCGGGTGTGAATGGAAATGTATTTAATCCTTCATTATCTGGGACAGGAAACATTATTCTAACATATAACACGGCATCTTCGCCTAGCAGTTTGTGTCCTGCTCAAGCAACTATGGCTGTAAAAGTTTTTTCATTAGCAACACCTTCCATAACAAAAATTGGTCCGTTCTGTAACGTAGGTGCACCAGTTCAACTTCAAGTTTCTCCTCTAGGTGGAGTTTTTGCTGGAATTAACAATGGAGCGACAACAGCGTTAGGTTTATTTAGTCCGGCATTTGCTTTGTTGGGCGATAATATTATTAGTTACACCTTAGCCTCTGGGCCTTGTGTGACTATTGCTCAAACAACCGTAACAATAGAAAAATTTATTACGGCCGACTTAACTCAATATGCAGGTCCTTATTGTAAAAACGACCCTCCAATTAATTTAAATACACTTGCTCAAAACCCAGGAGGAACTTGGATAGGTCCTGGGGTTCTTGGAAGCATTTTTACCCCAGTTTTTGCTAATACTGGTGATGGAAATGTTATTATTTATGAAACACACTCTTCACCTACGGCAAGTTTATGCCCAGACACAAGCGCTATAAGAATTCAGGTAAATGAAATACCTAACATTTCTATTGTAAGTAATTATGACAAAGGATGTATTCCAGTTGAAGTTACATTTAATACACCAAGCACAAATTCGGGTAGCGGACAATGGAATTTAGGAGATGGTTCAGAATTTATTGAAGGTCTATTTGTTACTCATACATTTACAATCCCTGGTTCTTATCAAATTTCCTTTAACTATCAAGACGAAATTGGCTGTGCAACAAAAGTAACTTTACCATATAATATTAACGTTTATGAAACTCCAAAAGCGTCATTTATATTTAACCCGAATGAAATCACAATTGCAAATCCAGAAGTTCAATTTCAAAATCAAAGTACTGTTTTGGGAAATAACACATATCAATGGAAAATCGGTGATTTATATCAATTGAATCAAGTTAACCCAACTGTTATTTTTCCCGTTGCCGGAGACTACCAAATCACCTTAACAGCTACAACAATTAATGGTTGCAAAGATGAAATAACTAAATTAGTTCAAATAAAAAATGATTTTGGCGTATTTATTCCAAACTCGTTTTCACCAAATTCAGATAATTTAAACGATGTCTTTATTCCAATTCTTTCTCCTTTTGGCCTTGATCTCAAAGTATTTGAACTAGAAGTTTTTGACCGTTGGGGGAAATCTTTATTCTTCACAAAAGATTATTCAGTTGGATGGAACGGAACCTATAAAAATAAAGGAGATGAACCATTAAAAGAAGATGTTTATGTGTATAAAATTAAATTTAAAGATCTAGATGGGAAAATTCATAATAGGATTGGCCATGTAACTCTGATGAAATAAAAACATTTAATTATTTTTATTTAAGCCTCACCTAATGGTGAGGCTTTTTTGTGTTAGTTTTATAGAATGTTTAAAAAGAATAGTTTTTTAATCTAATTGATTTCATAATTTTGCCTTATAAAAATAAAACAAATGAAATTTGGTGTAGTAGTATTTCCAGGCTCTAATTGCGATGAAGACATGGTTTATGTTTTAAAAAATATCATGAAGCAAGAGACTGTAAAACTTTGGCATAAAAATACAGACCTAGAAGGCTGTACGCATATTATTTTACCGGGTGGATTTTCTTATGGTGATTACCTTAGAAGTGGGGCCATAGCAAGATTTTCGCCGATAATGACCAGTGTTATTGATCATGCAAATAACGGTGGATTTTTATTTGGTGTCTGTAACGGCTTTCAAATCCTTTGCGAAAGCGGGTTATTACCGGGTGCACTTCTCCACAATAACAGTCGCAAATTTATTTGTAAAAATGTCTTCATTAAAGCCCAAACAACAGATTCTCAAATTACAGCACAAGTACCTTTAACAAGAGCTTTAAAAATCCCTATTGCTCATGGTGAAGGTAAATATTTTGCTAACGAAGAGACGATCAAAAAATTAAATGACAACAACCAAGTGCTTTTTAGATATTGTGATGAAAATGGTCAAATAAATGACTCATCTAATCCAAATGGTGCAATCGAAAATATTGCCGGAATTTGCAATGAAAACCGAAATGTTTTTGGAATGATGCCTCATCCTGAGAGAGCTGCAGATAAAGAACTTTCAAACGAAGATGGTAAATTATTATTCGAAAGCATTTTAAATTTGACCGTGGCCTAAATTTTATTTTTTTCTGAAATTTTTTCTTTTAAAAGTGCAATTTCTTGAGCAAGTTTTTTTATTTGCTCATGTTGTTTAGAATTAACAACAGATAAATGTATCAGAAAAATAAAAATCATAAAAAAGAAAAAAATAAAAATTAAAGAAGGAGCGTAAAACACTCCGAAAAATTTAGCCAACAAATCAAGACTCTGCCTCCATAAGGAGAAGACCATCAAAATTAATCCAATCAATATCCAAATTATTGAATATTCTGTACGTAATTTTCCTCTGATAATAAATCTGCTAATTAATCCAATAAAAAATAAAACGGCAATAATTGCAACAATTTGAATTTTATCCATTCGACTTCATTTTTAAATGTAAAAAAAGAGTATTTAATGAAACTTTGATCATATAATAAATACTTGTAAAATTTTTTATCGACGAGACGCCGCCTAAACGGCTTTTCATTAAAACAGGAACTTCAACTATTTTTAATTTTTTATTTACCAAATATACTATTGCTTCCGGCTCAGGGTACTCGTCAGGATAATAATCAATTAAATTACAAATTGCGTTTTTGTTATAGGCACGATACCCGGAGGTAGAATCCTTAACAGTAATACCAACTAATAGTTTATTTAATTTTGAAAAAAAATCAATACCAAATCTCCTGAAAAAAGTTGATTGAAAACCTTCCTTATTAATATACCTAGACCCTATAACAACATCGGCCTCATTTAAAAGTATTGGTTTAATTATTTTGTTTAATTCCGAAGGTGGGTGCTGTCCGTCGCCATCCATCTGTATAGCAATATCAAAATTATTCTCGTTTGCATACATAAAACCAAGCTGAACAGTTCCTCCTATTTGTAAATTTATTGGGTTATCAAGATACTTAGCTCCAATTTGCTCTAATTTGGTTTTTGTGTTATCTGTAGAATAATCGTTTATAAATAACGGTGTAACTTTACAATTTTCTATCTGAATCTCCTTAATCTGGTTATACAATAACGCAACATTTTCAGCTTCGTTATAACAAGGAATAATTACTAATATTTTTTTACTGGTCACGATCCTCCCCACTCATTAATTTTCCGTAATCGGGTGACGATAAATTTTTCCAATAAAATTCTTCATCAATTCTTTTAAACTGTCTAAAGTTCTTCCAATAAACTTTCTCATTCATAGCATTAAAATGAATAAAGTTTTTACCATATTGATAGGTCTGACCTACATTTAAAAAAACACATAAAACAATAAAAACTGTAGTTAATAAAACAGCTAGCGGCTTAAATAAAAATGATTTATCAGAAAAAAACACAGTGTCCACAAAAAAAGCTATTGGCAAAGAAAGGTAAGCAATATGTTGACAAAAGCCTCTCGCACCAAAACATCCACCAAAAAACCAATCCCACCAGCAACTTAAAACATATATAAATAAACTAGTTAAAAATATAAACACCCAATTAGAAACCGGAAATTGTTTCTTTATAGTAAAAAAACCAATAAATGCCATTATCACAGCCGGCGTATAGGTAATCCAACCTTTTCTGTAGCTAAATAAACTATTTATTATTTGAGGGTCATTCCAAAAAAAACGTTCGCCTGGATAAGAAAAATAAAAATAAAAACCGGTTTGATTTTTCCAGAAAATAAATTGAGGCAACCATAATAAAACACAAATAGTGATAATCAATAAAATGTGAATGTAATTTGAAACAAAAAATTTTAATTTTAATTTGAAATCATTTATTGATTTTACATTCCAAAAAATAAAAAACAAAACAATTAAAATTTCGGTTGGTCTAACGAGAGAAATTATCCCGAAAACAATTCCCAATAACAACGAATAAATCATTTTTTGCTGCTGATGCCATTTATGGGTTAGACTGAGAAAAGCTGTAAACAAAAAAAACAGATAACTATGACTCATTTCATTAACACATAGCGTATAATAAAACAACATAGTACCAAAAAAACAATAATCAGAGTTATCGTAGTTACAATTTCATTGAAAAAATTTTTTAAAAAATTTCTCAAAATAACTAAACCTAACATCACATAAAAAATCCCACCCCAGTAATTGCAAGTAGCAAACGGCTCGCTAAATCCATTTAATGGGCTTTTTTGATTATAAGCTATTTTATAACCTAAAGCAAAAAACGGCGAGTATAAAATTGACATGCCATAAGTTGTTTTAGGAAGGTGAGTTCCTTTTGGCCCAATCGCTAAAAAATTAGTATACCCATTATTAAACTCAAACGAATTATTATTACAAAATTTGTAGGGTAAGTAGCTGTAATAGTGCATGGCATCCCAGGTAAACCCTGATTCATCTTTTGAAGAGTTCCATGGTCGCCAAAAGTCAACAAACCAAAAAGAAAAACAAAACGTGAAAATTAAAAAAATCACACTTGGTTTTTTTAAAGTAGCTTCTGAAAAAAAATATTTTGAAAAATTAAATTTCATTTAATTGTTAAAGTTCCATTTCTTTTATTTCACCTTCAATTATTAATTTTCCGGCAGTTGCATTTTTAATTTGTTCTATACTAATGCCTGGTGCACGCTCCAATAGTTTAAAACCTCCCTCTGCTGCAATTTCGTATACTCCTAATTCGGTAACTATTTTCTTAACACATTTAACGCCAGTTAAAGGCAAATCACATACCGGCAATAACTTTGATTGTCCGGCTTTATTAACTTGCTGCATAGCCACAATAATATTTTTTGCACTTGACACCAAATCCATGGCACCTCCCATTCCTTTAACCATTTTACCAGGAATTTTCCAATTGGCAATATCACCATTTTCACTAACCTCCATTGCACCTAAAATTGTGAGATTAACTTTTTGTGAACGTATCATTCCAAAACTCATAGCACTATCAAAAATACTCGATCCTTTTAGCAGGGTAATTGTTTGCTTTCCTGCATTAATCAAGTCAGCATCTTCCTTACCTTCCACCGGAAATGGCCCCATGCCCAATATCCCGTTTTCTGATTGCAAAACTACGTTCACTCCTTCTGGAATAAAATTAGCAACTAGAGTTGGGATACCTATACCAAGATTTACATACATGCCGTCTTTTACTTCCTTTGCAATTCGTTTTGCAATACCATTTTTATCTAACATATTTAATAAACTTTTTTAAATTCTTTAGGAAACTCCTTTTTTAACGCCTCAGCAACGTTTTTTGCAATTATCATTCGGCCTTTATAACTATAATGTTCGGTTGTCCAATTTTGATCGGTAAACTCAATACCTTTAACTAATTCAAGATTATCAACCACAACGCAATTATTTTTTTGATAACGTTTAATTAAAAAATCTCTATTCTGCTTCATTAAAAATACTAATTCTTTACCTACTAAACTATCCGCATAATCAATATTCTCAGCCAATAAATTGAAATAAAGATTTATTTTATTTGACTTACAAAAATCGGCTATTTCATCAAAATCTTTTATTCTTGAATTTTCTTCATTAATGTTTACTGCATACGCTTTTATGAAATGACAGGCAAGAATAGTTTTATTTTCGTTTTTAGTGCCGTCAAGATTTTTATAAAAGTTTTCAAAATTCGTACAATAATCCCACTCTCTAACTGTTTTATATTTAAACTCAAACGGAAAAATAAGTTTAGTTGTGTTCCAGTCGTTCAGCATAATTTGTTCGCGTTGCTTATCCGTTTTATTGTCGAAGGCTTGAAGAGAAAGCATAAAACGATTAAGTATATTCGGATATGGCTTAACAAGTACAATTGATTCCTGCAACTGAGTTTCTAAAATAGAATTTCGCCACATGGCATCAAATGAACGCATATTTAACGTCACAATAATGGCTTTTGGCTTGGCAACTGTTTTATCAATTTGTTTTAACCAATACTTATAAATTCCCGCATGAGTAGCCGGTTTATTTATTGATGTTATTTTTAATGAAGGGTAAAAAAAATTAATTATTTCAGAAATTGAATTTTTGATTGAATCATCATCACGCGCATTAAAATTAGACGATTCTGCAAAATAAAAAATATCAGTTAAAGGTTGGGCCTTTTTTATTTCAAAAACTTCGGTACATTTTTCCTGTAAATCTTTTTCATAAAAAAAATAATTATATATCAGATTAAGAATCGCTATAAAAAGCGACACTATTAA
>CANFQR010000075.1 GCA_947449125.1 Bacteroidota bacterium
ATAAATTCAGTAGCTCTACCCGGGGCCAAATTTCCTAAACAAATCCCACTAAATACAGATTTTGAAGCTGTTATATAATTTATTTTTTCAATAGGCGCTGTAATTAGTTGCCACTTTATAGCTTCAATGCCCCAATTAACTAAAATAAAAAGTAAACAAATAATAAAAATGATGACACCTCTTTGTGATAAAAAAGCATGAAAAAGTATGCTTGTTTTTTCTGCAGTAAATTCGGTTCTCAATCTCAGATAAACAATAATAAAACTTGCTATACCAATAAGTATTTTTATAGCAGTAGAAATTATTTTTTTTCGGTTTTCCAAATTAGGCTAAATTTACATTATTAATGGCAGTTAATGATAGAATAATATTGGGTATTGACCCTGGTACAATTGTTATGGGTTATGGTATTATTCATATACAAAACAATAAGGTATCACCACTTGGTATTGGGGTAATAAAGTTAGACAAGTACGATGATTATGCGATACGTTTAAAAATTATTTTTGAACGAACTATTGCTATAATTGACGAATATAAACCGGATGAGTTGGCTATTGAAGCTCCTTTTTTTGGAAAAAATGTTCAGTCTATGTTAAAATTGGGTAGAGCTCAAGGAGTAGCTATTGCTGCGGCTTTGAGCAGGCATATACCAATAACGGAGTATTCGCCTAAAAAAATAAAAATGAGTGTTACAGGAAATGGAAATGCAAGTAAGGAGCAAGTGGCAGCAATGTTAGTGCAAATTTTGGGTATTGAAAAGGAGCAAAAATTTTTAGACGCTACAGACGCTTTGGGTGCTGCCTTGTGCCATTTTTATCAAAATAAAAAGAGTGTTTCGGGTGCTAAATCTTATAGTGGTTGGAAAGCTTTTTTAAACGATAATCCAAATAGAAAAGGATGAATTAATCTGCAGTTTTTTCTTTTATTATAAATTCTGTACGGCGATTAATTTTATGATCATCCTCACTGCATTGAACATCATCGCCACAGTTATTTAACAATTTTGCTTCGCCGTAACCAATTGCTGTTAATCTGCTTCGTGAAATACCATTTGCTAAAATATAGTCCATTACAGTTTGGGCTCTTTTATTCGATAATTCTAAATTAAATTCAGCACTCGATCTTGAATCGGTATGAGAGCCAATTTCCAAACTAAGATTTAAATTCTTTTTCATGGCGCTAATAATTTTATCGATAGTTTTTTCGGATAACGAATCAAACCTAAAACTGCCATATTTATAATAAATATTTTCAGTAATTTTTAATTCATTTACTCCTTTCTCTTTCATGTTGTTTATTAGTTTTTCAGGGTCGGCTTTTTGTGTTTTATCTGTATTCGAATTTTCTTTTTTCTTAATTCTGGCACCAAGCATTGTAGGATCTTCTAGCACAAATTCTCCCATAGCAACTTTGTCTGCGTCCATAATTTTAAATGAGAATTTGCCATTGTTATTTCTTTCAATTACCTTATAAATTCTGCCTTTCGCGTCTGCTATATAAATTTTTGTTATTCCCTTAAAGTTGGGATCGTTTTCATCTATTTCAAATAAATAATTTTCATCGCCTTTTAAATTTTTGAAATTAAATTTACCGTTTTCATTAGAGGTAACCTGTTCTTTTACTTTATTGCTGTTAACCTTAATTTTAATTCGTGAAATTGGTTTTTTATTTTGGTCATAGATGTAACCATAAACATCCATAACTAAATTAACGTCTTCAACATCCATTTCAGTTAAAAGATTTTTATCAGAACTTAAAATTTTAAAATTGAATTTCTCATTGGATCCGGTATAAAATGTTTTTAATTGTTTCCCATTTTTATTTGTTAAGGTTATTTTGGTGTTTTCAGGAAATGAAACGTCTGATTCTTCAATTGTAATGAGGTAATTTTGATCTGATGGAATATTTCTAAAGGCAAACGCTCCAAATTCGTTAGTTGTAGTTTCTATAACAACATCTCCAAACTCATTAACCAATTTAATTTTAGCATTTTTTAAAACTTTGTCAGATTTTTCGCCGTACAATAAATTCCCGGCTATAGTTAATGTGTCTTCCGTATACATATCAGGCAAGCTATTTGCATCGAATGGTAAGTTTTTAAAAACAAATTTATTTCCGTTGGCTGTATTGGTAACTCGCTGAATGTTTCCTTTATTATCAGCCATAAAATATCTGGCTTTGCCAATAAATTCGGGGTTGTTTTCTTCAATTACTGCAAAATATTTTTTATCTCCAGATAAGTTTTTAAATTCGAAAACACCATTATCGTTTGTAGTTGTTGTATATACTGGCACTCCAGATTCTTCATAAAGTACAACATTAACTTTTGGAGCAGGGTTTTGAATGTTTTCGGTAAGCAATATTTTTCCTGAAAAAGTTATATTATCTTCTACGGCTAGCTCAGGCGAACCATTTGGGTTAAGCGGTAAATTTCTGAAAACAAATTTGTTGCCATTAACATTATTAGTAACTCGTTGAATTTGTCCTTTATTGTCGGCAAGAAAGTATCTTGCTTTTCCAATAAAATTTGCCTCGTTTTCTTCATCAATTACTGCCAAATATTTTTTATCTGAATCTAAATTTTTGAATTCAAAAAAGCCTTCGGTATTAGTTTTTGTTGTATTAATTGCTGCCCCGGAAGAATCAGTCAAAGTTACTTTTACATTTCTTGCAGGAATTTTATCTCTATCAGAAAGTAATATTGTTCCTGAAACAGAAATGCTTTTATTTGTGAATTTATAAATGTAAATATCATCTTTTCCTTTTCCGCCTATTCTGTTAGAAGAAAAATATCCAATAGAATCGTTTAAAAAGGTGATGCCGAAATCATCAAGATTACTGTTAAGGTTTATCCCTTCATTTCTTATTAATAACCATTTATCGTCAATTGATTTTGCAGAGTAAACATCCATTCCACCGAAACCTGGTAAGCCGTTTGAGCAGAAAAATAAAATTCCATCATGACGCAGTGAGGGGAACATTTCGTCGCCACTGGTGTTAATGTCAGGCCCAAGATTAATTGGTTTACTCCATCCTGTAGGCTCTTTCAAACACATCCAAATATCTTTTCCACCAAAGCCTCCGGGCATATCACTTGTAAAGAATAGTTTTGTGTTATCTGAACTAATATTAGGATGAGCAACAGAATAATTGTCATCATTATATTCAAATTCTTTTACATCTGTCCATTTACTATTTTCTTGGTTTGAGAAAAGAATTTTAGCCTTATTTACAATTTTTTTTCGCTTATCAAAATCAACTCTGGTAAAGTAAAGTGATTTACCGTCAGAGCTTAAACAACCTGGACCGTTATGATATTCTGTATTTATTTTACTTGAAATTAATTTAACTTTTTCTGTTTTAATTCCTTCAACGCTTGTAATAAACATTTTTAAAAATGGTTCGCCGCTATTACCATCAACGCTATATTCATCGAAATTAAATTCTTCTTTTTCGGCAACAAACATTAACTTACCATTAAAAACAAAGGGGCAAAATTCAGATTTAGAGCTGTTTATTTTATCTATGTTTTTTACATCATATTCAATGGGTTTAGTTTTGTAGTATTTTATTTCTTTACAAAATTTAGCAGCGTTTTTTGCATTTTCATCATTTGGACTTTGTTTAATATAATTGGAGTATTGTTCAATAGCTAAATCGTATTTGGTGTTTGCCTTTAGCACCTGAGCGTAGTTGTAATATACATCGGGAGAAACCTCAATGTTAATGGATAGGGCTTTCTTGTATGAATTTTCTGCGTTAGCGTATTCATTTATTTTTTTATAAATATTTCCTAGTTTGATATAGGCAATTTGAGAAATGCTTGAATCTGATTTTGTTGCTTTTTTGTAACATGAAATAGCTTTTTTGAATTCATAATTTGCATGGTATTTATCTCCTTTTTCCAATTGAGAAAAAAGTAAATAATTTTGAAAAATTACTAATAAAAAAAAGAGAGTACGTTTTAACATGTTTAACTATAAAAATCTTGGATTTAACATTTTAGTTTTGCTCTTGTTGTTTAAATCAAAACCAATCATAACTTCATGACTTGCACCTAATTTTGCAGCGTAGTTTAATCCCGTGTCAAAACAATATGCAATTTTTAAATTGTTTGTCACATAATATTGCATTAAAAATCCCGGACCGCTAGCGCTTTTATACATGGCGCCCAACCACAATTTATTGAAAAGTAGAACATTTAAATTAACGTCTGTACACATAGTTTCATTAACACTTCTGATTAAGAATGTTGGAGCAAAAATTAAGTTGTCATTTATTTTAAATGATTTGCCTACATTGAAAGTAAAATGTGTTCTTAAACGATAAGTAAAATCAAATGTTCCTGTTTTTCCGCTCGTAGTATCAAAAGGTATTTTATAGTCGTATAATGTATTGTTTTGTAAATGAGATGAACTGAAGCCTGCAAAAAAGCCTTTAGATCTTAAATAAATTCCTGCATTTAAATCAAGAGCGTTGTAATTTTGATTTTGATAAAATAACGCATTAGTTTCTGCTGTTTTAAACGTTAATTTGTTAAAATCAAATTGATAACGGTTATATCCTCCATTAAATCCAAAAGATAGTTTCCAAGATTTAGTAATTTTTAAAATGTATGCAATATTGCCATAAACGCCATATAGATTTCTTGGGCCCATGGCATCATTTATTAAGGTTAACCCTATTCCTAAGTTTTTATTTAAGATTGGGTTATGTATGCTTAAACAGGTGGTTTTTGGTGCCCCATCAATTCCTGTAAATTGATTTCTAACAGAACCTGCAATTGATAAACCTTCTTTTGCGCCAGCATACGCAGGATTTATAATCATTTGATTAAACTGGTACAAGTTATACTGAGGGTCTTGTTGCGCATTAATATTTAATGCAATGATTAGTGAAAATATTACTGCAAAATAACATCTCATTTTAAAAAAGTATTTATTTGTTTTCTTCAATCTTTTAGTCTTTAATTAATTCAACCCATCCTTTAAGTGGTTCACTTTTTTGATCTGGGTAAAAAATATAATAATAGGTTGATGTGCTTAGTTTTCCAATATTTTCCTTAGCTGGCCAAGCTCTGTTAATATTATCATACCCATATACTTCATAAATTAATTGTCCCCATCTGTTATAAATTAATAGATGGTTATCTGGGAAATCTTGAATGTTATCAATTGTGAAAACATCATTTACTCCATCACCGTTTGCGGTAATGCCGTTATAAATTTTAATGTCACAGAAATCTACTTTTATTGTTACGCTTTGTTCTTGAGATAAACAGCCATTTGTAGCTGTACCAACAACAAAATAAGTAGTTGTAACACTTGGAGATATTGAAATGCTGGATGAGTTATCTATAAGTGGACTCCATGAATAAGAATTTGCCCCGATTACATTTAATGTTACAGTTTTGTTGTTACAGATATTTAGAGAGCTGGCAATTAAAGTTATTACTGGTGAAGGATTTACGGTAACTGATATAGTTTGGGTGTTATTACATCCTTGAGCATTAGTTCCGATTATGGAATATGTCTCACTTGCTGTAGGAGTTAAAGTAAATGAATTACCTAAAATATTACCTGGAGCCAATGTGTAGTTCAAAGCACCAAATGCATTTAATGCAATTGTTGAATTACTGCAAATAATAGTGTTGCTGGCCACTATAGAAATTGTAGGGATAGGATTAACCTGTATGGAAATGGTAGTTGAATCTTTACATATTCCGTTTGCGCCAAATATAGTATATGTAGAATTAGAAGTTGGAGAAACAATAACACTATTACTTGAGCTGCCTAAAGGATTCCAAGAGAAAGTTGTTGCACCATCGGCTATTAATATAGTTGATTCACCTTCGCAAATTATTGAATTTGATACTGTCACACTTAATGAAGGTATTGAAGCTACATTGATTGTAACAGTCTCGGAATTTACGCAACCATTTAAATCAGTTCCCACCAAACTATATATTGTTGTAGCTGATGGATTCACGTTTAAGTTTGCTCCGTTTGATAAGTTAGGGAACCAAGTGTAAGAATTTGCTCCGCCTGCAGTTAAAGTCGCTGATGAGTTTGTGCATATTAAAGTTGAACTTGGTATAATTGTAAGATTAGGTAAGGCATTAACAACAATACTAATGGTTTGAGTATTTCCGCATCCTAAATTATCACTTCCAGAAACAGTGAAGGTAGTATTTGCAGTTGGGCTTACTATAACATTACTTCCAGATAATAATCCTGGGTACCAGGTATAAGTTGTAGCTCCATTGGCTGATAATGAAAGAGACTGACCTGCGCATAAATTAGTTGTATTAGTATTTAAGGAGATAACTGGTAAACTATTTACTACCGCTGGTATTGTGAATGTTGGAGAAGTACATCCTAAATATGTTACATTTAAACTATAAGTGCCGTTGTTTGAATTAGAAACATTATTAATTATAGGGAATTGTGATGTTGATAAGAATGAATTTGGACCTGACCAGTTATAAATAGTTCCCGGTGTAGTAACTGCTGTAAATGATAGTGTTCCGCCTTCACAAATAGGTGAGTTATTAGATATTATAGGCATACCCGGAATATTATTTACAACAACCGAAACAACTGTGCTTGTTGATGAACAATTGTTGATGTCTGTAACCGTTACAAAATAATTACCGCTCGAAATTACTGATATACTTTGTGTTGTTATATTGTTATTCCAAAGATATCCGTTGGATGAATTGGCAGTTAAAATTAAGCTATCCCCTGCACAGATTGTATTAGAACCACTGGCAGAGATTGTGGCTATAGGATTAGAATTAACAACAACTGAAACTGTTTGGGAATTAGAACAACCATTAACATCAGTACCAACAACGCTGTAGTTAGTGGATGCAATTGGTGATTCAGTTATTA
>CANFQR010000076.1 GCA_947449125.1 Bacteroidota bacterium
CACCATCAAAAAGTAACTTGCCATTAATAGAAATTGGTCGTAAGTAAAACGGATAACTCATGCTCGCTCTAACCGAACTTGATAAGTCTCCTTTTCCAAATACTACGGCCTGTTTATTTTCCACATCAGAGGCAATGCATCTAAATGGTACAAAAAGGCTGTCAAAATTGTTGTTAACAGAATTAGAGACGCCACAAAAGGTTTCCATTAAATAATAATCAATAGGTATTGAGTTAATAATATTTGTAGGTAAATTTTTCAGATAATTATTTTTAAAATCTAGTTTAAATGTTAACCAAGAGGCATAATCTTCACGTTTTTTTACCATGTACTCATATTTTACCGGAATATCGCCCTTGGTAACACTTTTAAAAAAAGTAGATTTGACTATGCTTTCAATTTCACTTGGTGTATATCCTATTGAATAGTAGGCACCAATTAAACTCCCAATAGATGTTCCTGTTATATAGTTTATAGGAATACCGTTTTCTTCTAAAGCTTTTAATACACCAATGTGTGATAGTCCGCTTGCGCCACCACCACTCAGCACTAAGCCAACTTTTTGCGCAAATAGTTCGGAGTTAAAAAAAAGTAGAAGCAAGAAGATGTATGTATACTTTATTGTTTTCAAAAAGGCATCAACGTTTAATTTTATAAAAACAGGCTATATAAAAATGATTTTCTATTCATAAATATAAATATTTATCTTAGTGCTTGTACATTTTAAATTGTGGTAAAATACATCCTTTCAAAATTTTTTTATGGCGTTTTGGTGCTCTTTGGTGTTGTCACTGTAATATTCTTTTTATTTAATGTTTTACCAGGAGATCCTGCAACTATTATATTAGGACAACGCGCAAATGAAAAAGCTGTAGAGGCTGTTCATCACGATTTAGGTACTGATAAGCCAATTATAGTTCAGTACGTTCATTATCTAAACGACCTTTCGCCAATATCAGTGCATACTTATAAAAACAAAAATAGTTTATGGTATTTAAATCCTGAAAAGTATGAATGGACACCATTATTTACTTTAAATAAAAGCCATGCATTTGTTTTAAAATGGCCGTATTTAAGAAGGAGCTATATTACCAAGCGCAATGTTTCAGAAATAATTAAAGATACTTTGCCTGAAACCGCAGTGCTGGCATTTTCTGCAATTTTAATTGCTTCTTTTTTTGGAATAATGTTGGGCGTAATAACAGCTATGAATAAAAATTCAATGTTAGATCGTTTGATTTTTATTTTGGCTACAGTATTTGGAATGAGTGCGCCATCTTTTTTAGTAGGATTGATTGTTGCCTGGTTGTTTGGTTATGTTCTTACTTCTTATACCGGACTATTACCTTCTGGTAGCTTGTATGATATAGATGTTTGGGAAGGTGAAACTTTAAAAATAAAAAATTTAATTTTGCCTGCCGTTACTTTAGGTATTAGGCCCTTAAGTATAATAATTCAATTAACCAGAAGTTCTTTATTAGATGTCCTTTCGCAAGATTTTATTAGAACAGCTAAAGCAAAAGGATTAAGCAATCGTAAAATTATATTTAAACACGCATTAAAAAACGCCTTAAATCCTGTAATAACTGCCATTTCCGGTTGGTTTGCAAGTTTAATGGCCGGAGCCGTTTTTGTGGAAAAAATTTTTAGTTGGAAAGGTATAGGCTTTGAGGTTGTTGAGGCCTTGAGTAAAAATGATTTGCCTGTGGTTATGGGAGCAACAATAATTTTTGCTGTCATTTTTGTGATAATTAATATCGTTGTAGATATCATTTATGGTGTTTTAGATCCTCGCGTTAGAATAAAATAAATAAGTTATGAGTAGAAAAAAAATAGTTGCAGGAAATTGGAAAATGAATACAGATTATAATGAGGCAATGGCATTAATAACTAATGTATTTAACGCCTCAAAAACATTAATTAACGTGGAAAAGATTATTTTTCCACCATTTCCGTTTTTACAAAGCGCTTGTGAGATTACAAAGAATGAAACTAGTTTTTTTATAGGTGCTCAAAATTGTAGCGAACATTTAAGTGGTGCATATACAGGCGAAGTTTCTGCTAATATGATAAATAGCATTGGTTGTAGCTATGTTTTAATTGGTCATAGTGAGCGAAGATTATTTTTTAAAGAAACTGACGACCAATTAATTTTGAAAATAAAACACGCTTTAAATCATAATTTACGCATAGTTTATTGTGTTGGAGAACAATTAGACGAAAGGAAAAACGCCTCACATTTTGATGTGGTTAGAGCGCAATTGGAAAATGTGCTTAATAATTTTAACGAGTTAGATTTAGAAAAAATTCATATAGCATACGAACCTGTTTGGGCTATAGGCACAGGAGAAACTGCAACACCCGATCAGGCTCAAGAAATGCATGCATATATACGTGGTGTCATAAATAAAAATTTTTCAGCGGAGGCCGCAGAAAAAATTAATATTTTGTATGGTGGAAGTTGTAACTCCAAAAATGCAAAAGAATTATTTTCATGTAATGATATTGATGGAGGATTAATTGGTGGAGCTAGCTTGAAAGCAGATGAGTTTTGTAAAATAATGTTGTCTTTTTAAAAAACAATTAATGAGTTATTTAAATTATCAATTTACCGTAAATCCGAGTGAGCCGGGTTCAGAAATATTAATGGCTTGGATTTCTGATTTTGGTTTTGAAAGTTTTGATTTTAATGAATCGGGTTTTTCAGCTTACATAAAGGAAGAAAATGCAATTGGGTTTGAGTTAGGTAATCTTGTTTTTGATGATTTTACATTCAGTTATGAGATTATTAAGGTGCCTCTAACCAACTGGAATGCTGAATGGGAAAAAAATTTTGAACCTGTTTTGGTAGATGATTTTTTATGCATTCGAGCGCCATTCCATAAAAAAAATAAATCTGTGCAACATGAAATTATAATTATGCCCAAAATGAGTTTTGGTACTGGTCATCACCAAACAACAAGATTGGTTTGTAAGGCAATGTTTGAAACAGATTTTAATAATAAGAGAGTATTGGATATGGGTTGCGGTACAGGCATATTAGCCATATTTGCAAATTTTTTAGGAAGTAAAGATATTACAGCAATTGATATTGATGAATGGTGCGTTGAGAATAGTATAGAAAATTGTTCCTCAAATAATTGTAATGATATAATTGTTAAAAAGGGAGATGTTGAATTAATAAATCAGAGCCCGCTATTTGATGTAATTATTGCTAACATTAATAAAAATATTTTAAAAAGACATTTGCCCGTTTATTCAGAAAAGCTCGCTTCAAAAGGTAAATTGTTTCTAAGTGGATTTTTCAAAACAGATATTGCTGAATTAGTTGAAGCGGCAGAAATGCTAAATTTTGAATTTAGTATAAGTAAACAGGAGAATGAGTGGGCAATGATTTTATTTGAGAAAAAATAAATTAATCTTCATTGGTATTATTTATAAATACCCATTTTTATCAGTTCCTCAAGACTGACACGTTTACCTTGGTAATAAACTGTTACAAACGCATCGGTTTGACCGGCTTGAATCGCTTTTTTGTTATGTTCCCAGGCTTTTTCTAAAGTTTTAAATTTCCCATTGCTTGTTACTCTAATAATGCCGTCCTCTAATTTGTTTGTTTCTAATTTACCTAAACTTTTAAGATTCTTAAATTTACTTTTGTCAAAAACTTTTATCGCCGCTACTTGTACTTTGAAAACTAATCCATCTGCAGAAGTTTTTCCATAAGCCGCTGCATATCTGCTTATTTTTTTCTGTAATAAGGTAATAGCGGCTTTGTCGGCAACAGGTAATTTTGCGTCAAAATTAGTATTAGTGTTTCCATCAGAACTTCCTCCAAATTTCACATCATTAACTATTTCTTGGTAATCTGTTATGTCAATTGCATTATAGTCATAAATTTTAGGGTTTTGATCTTTATAAGAAAATGTTAACTTATATGATTGACCTTGAGGTAGTGAAACCATGTAATTACCAGTTGTTGCAATAGTTTTAATAATATTAAATAAAGCATTTCCTTTTGATGCAATTTCAATTTTAATAGTTGCTTCAACAGGTGCATCATTAAAAGTAGCATTCCCTTTTACGGTTAATAATACTGGTTTTTTTGCCTCATTTCCTGTTTCTACAACATATAAATCATTTAACCCTTCACCACCGAATTTTGCGCTATTATAATAGCCTTTGGCGCCATTGGCGGATAGCACAAAATTAACATCGTCGTCAGGAGAATTAATAGGAAAGCCAGCGTTTTCTACCTTTGAAATGGAATTACTAATTCTATCGATAGTGGCTTTAAAAATGTCATAACCTCCACAACTTTTTTGTGAATTAGAGCAAAAAAACAAGGTTAGTCCATCATAGTGTATGAACGGGAAATCTTCGTCAGAGCTTGTGTTAATTGAATCACCCATGTTTACGATATCACCCCACGTAGAATCTGGCATTAATACTGCTTTGTATATATCTTTTCCGCCAAGGCCACCAGGTCTGCTGCTTGAAAAGAATAATGTTTTGCCATCAGGAGTTAATGAACAATGACCTTCATATGAATTGGTATTTACGTCACCTTTTAATTTTGAAGGTAATGAATATGTTGTTCCGTTAAATCTGCTTTCATAAATGTCGCCATTACTGGCTGTGTCATTTTTAAACATGTAAATCACTTGTGCATCTTGGCTAATACCAGCTGCGGTTTCATCATCTGTTGTGTTAATGTTATCAATTGGTAATGGTGACTGAAATTGATCGTTGACTTTGACTGACATAAATATGTCTGATGTGTAATTACTATTTTCGGAAATTATTTTCACCGAGGTATCATTATTGATCAAATTTTTGCTTTTCGGACCTTTGTAGGTATAAATTAATACAGATTCGTCTGCTGAAATTAATGGAAAATACTCATCTCCAGATGTGTTTAGGTTAGATCCAAGATTAGAAATGTTTAATGCTGATGAATGAGTTTTGTGGTAGTTGGCGTTTTTTAATTGTGTTTTAAAAAATTCCGCCTTCGCTTTATATTCCGCTGTTGTGCGTTTGTTGGCTATAAAATTATCTAACATAACAATGGCCTCATCAAATTTATAATTATAATGGAAAGCTCTTGCTAAATCATATTCAATAAGATCAATTTCTGGATTTTCTTCATATACATCTTGCAACATTTTTAAAGCATCGCTGTATTTATGACTCTTATAAAGTGAACATATGCCATACATATATTTCACAAAAACTTCATTTGGGTGATTTTTATAAATGTTTTCGAAGTAAGGTAAAGCCTTTGAGTAATTTTTATCCTCATAAAGTGTAAAAGCTTTTGCCATCGAATCCCTTTCTGACTCTCTCCATGAAGATGTTTTAGTGGTTTGTGCAATAAATGGCTTAACGGAAACTACTAGAATTAAAAAAAATAAAATCTGTTTCATAAATTATCCTTATTATATTAAATATTGACTTTGAAGTGTAAACAATAAAGATATAAAAAAATATGTTTTTACAAAAGTAAAGTATGATATAGCGAAGTATATTAATGATTAAATAAAAAAATCCTCAATTAGCCCGGAAAATACTCCATAATTTAATTTATTTGACGCTATTATTTCTTTACCATAAAGCCAATTATTTCCTTTTTTAAAATCACTTATTTTGCCACCAGCTTCTTTTACAATTAATGCTCCGGCAGCCACATCCCAAGGGTTTAAATTATACTCAAAAAAAGCATCTACCCGGCCGCAGGCCAAAAAACAAAGATCGGCAGCAGCGGCACCTATTCTTCTTATACCATGTGTTGTTTTCATTAACGATTCAAGTGTTTTTAAGTAAGGATTAATGTTATCAAAATTATGAATGGGGAAACCTGTTGCAATGAGGCAATCTTTTAAATGTTTGTTTTCAGAAACATTAATAGGTTTACCATTTAAGAATGCTCCCCCACCTTTATAAGCATAGAAGCATTCGTCATTACAGATTTCATAAACAACACCTAAAATAATTTCGCCCTTATTCTCTAATGCAATGCTTACAGCATAACAATTAATGCCGTGAATAAAATTTGTTGTTCCATCAAGAGGGTCAACAATCCAGTTATATTCTTTTTTTTCTGATCGTGTGTTTTCTTCAACCAAAAAACCTGCCTCAGGAAAAACTTTATACAAATCATTTACAATAAGTTCTTCAGATGTTTTATCAACATAACTCACTAAATCATTTAAACCTTTAATCTCAATTTTATCTGAAGTGAAATTTTTCCTTTCGTTTTTAATAAATGCACCTGCTTTTTTTGCTGTTAAAATAACTGATTGTAAAATCTCGGAGGGAATCATGCTTAGATATTAAAAGTTAATCTATTTCCAAAAACAGACTCGTCAAATTTGCCATTATCATATACCAGATTACCGTTAACAAACGTTTTTTCAATACTGCTTTTAAAGGTATAACCTTCGAATGGGCTCCATCCGCATTTATAAAATAGATTTTGTCTGGTAACGGTTTGTGGCTTGTTTAAATTTACAAGAACTAAATCAGCAAAATAGCCTTCGCGTATATAACCTCTTTTTTCAATTCTAAATAAATCGGCAACATTATGGCTCATTTTTTCTACAATTTTATTTAAAGAAATTTTTTTAGTATGGTAAAATTCAAGCATGGCTAAAATGCTGTGTTGAACAAGCGGCCCTCCGCTCGGGGCTTTTAAATATGGCAATTCTTTTTCTTCAATGGTGTGAGGAGCGTGGTCAGTAGCAATAACATCTATTGTGTCGTTTAATACTGCTTCAAATAGTTTATCTCTGTCGTAAGCAGTTTTAACCGAGGGATTCCACTTTATATAGTTTCCTTTTGTTTTATAGTCTTCATCACAAAACCATAGGTGGTGTATGCATGCTTCGG
>CANFQR010000077.1 GCA_947449125.1 Bacteroidota bacterium
TACCAATCCGGACGGTTATAATGAAATTGCCTTTAAGTTGCACGAATCAGAACCGGAACGAAAACGATTTGTTCAAAAATTTATTGAACCAATAAAAGAAATTTTAAACGAACAAGGATTTAAATTTAAAATTTTTGGCAGGCCAAAATCAATCTTTAGTATTTATAATAAAACCAAAACCAAAGGTGTAGCTTTTGAAGAGATTTATGATTTGTTTGCAATACGTATAGTCATAGATACTCCTTACGAATTAGAGAAGCAAGATTGCTGGAAAATTTATTCTATAATTACAGATTTTTATCATCCTAGTCCTGAACGCTTACGCGATTGGATAAGTACACCAAAAAGTAACGGTTACGAGAGTTTACACACTACGGTTATGGGGCCCGAAGGAAAATGGGTTGAGGTTCAAATCCGCACAGTAAGGATGGATGAACTGGCGGAGAAAGGATATGCGGCCCATTGGAAATATAAAGATAGCGCAGCAGATAAAGAAAGCAAATTAGAAAATTGGATACAGCGCGTGAGAGATATGCTCGAAAATCCTGACCCAAATGCTTTGGAGTTTATGGATGATTTTAAACTCAATTTATTTAGCGATGAATTATTTGCATTTACGCCAAAAGGAGACATGAAAACTTTGCCTGTTGGCGCAACGGCACTTGATTTTGCTTTTGAAATTCACACAAAAGTAGGCGAACAATGTATAGGCGCAAAAGTTAATCTTAAACTAGTTCCATTGAGTTACGAATTAAAGAGTGGAGACCAGATTGAAATATTAACAAGTAACAAACAAACACCAAAAGAAGATTGGCTCTCTTATGTTATTACTGCCAAGGCAAAATCAAAAATTAAAAACAGTTTAAAAGAACAGCGGAAAAAAATTGCTGAGGAGGGTAAAGAAATTCTTGAGCGTAAGTTCCAAAGATTTAAACTACAGTTTACAGTTCAAGTGTTAAATGAGTTTTGCCAGCATTTTAAAATTCCATCAAACCAGGAAGTATTTTACAGAGCTGCCTTAGGTAATGTAGATGTTAAGGAAATAAAAGAATTCATAAGGTTTAAAAACAATCCAACCAAAATAAACCGCAAAATATCTGTGCCAAAAATAGAACAACTTGTAACAAATGCAAGAGGCAGCAGTGATATGCTAGTTATTGGGGATGATATGCAAAAATTAGATTATAAATTATCTTCTTGTTGTAATCCAATTCCTGGAGATGATGTTTTTGGATTTATAACAATAGGCGAAGGGATAAAAATACATCGCATTAATTGCCCTAACGCAATAAAATTACTTTCTAATTACGCGTACAGAGTAGTAAAAGCTAAGTGGATGAACGATCAATTAATTTCGTTTTTGGCGGGAATAAAAATAATTGGGACTGACGAGTTAGGCTTGGTAAATAATATTACCAAAATTATTTCGGCTGAAAACAATGTAAACATGCGCTCTATTAAATTTGATACAGATGACGGAATTTTTGAGGGAACAATTATGATTTATGTTCACGACACAAAACATTTAAATCATTTAATAGATGTACTAAAAAAAGTAAAAGGCGTATCCAAAGTTCAACGAATAGCCGAAAAAGATTAAATCCCGCGTTTTATTTCGCGAGGTTTTACTTTTTTTGCCGGATTACCCTGATAAATCCATTCATGCTCTAGGGAAGTTGTTGCCACACTGCCAACCGTTAAAACACTATGTTTTCCAATGCGCACACCCGGGCAAACAATTGTTTTAGCGCCAACCCAAGCGCCTTCTTCTAAAATAATTTCTCCAACAATCAAATCAAAAGTTGTTCTTTTATAATTATGATTACCACATAAAAGCAATGCGCCTTGAGAAATGCAAGTGTTATCTTGTAAAGTTACTTTTGCAAGATTATCAATCCAAACACCTTCTCCTATCCAAACATGATTTCCAATAATAAGATGCCATGGAAACTTAATAGATACATGCGGTTTAATAATAACACCTTTGCCAATTTTGGCCCCAAATAATTTTAACAGGAAACGTTTCGGCCCATAAAAAGGAAACATCGATTTAAAAAAAACATAATTTATTACATACCACAAACACCTTGTTAAAAAGGGTTTACCAGGCTTGTACCATTTGTTGTTAAAACTCGACAAATCAGTTTTTAATAAATTCATCAAATAAATTTTTATATAAATTTATATTAGTATTTAAATCAATTTTATCGCAAATATAATTGTTTGCAGCATTGCTTTTTTCATTAAAACCGTCTTGATTTAGGTTAGCTAGTTCAATAATTGCATTAATAAACTTTGAGTTTTCATTTAAAGAAATAGAATAGCCGCAGTTATTTAATTCTAAATCTTGCCATGGTGTATTATCACTAATAATAACAGGGCATCCACTTAATAAACTTTCAACTATTGAATGACCGTAATTTTCATTTAATGTCGGAAGAAATAAGCAATTATAATTTGAAATAACTTTTTGTACCGAATTAAACGGTAATTCATTTTTATAAGTTACTATTATGTTTTTTGGTAAAGACCTAATAATTTCTAAACAATCATTCCAGTAATTTTGGTCTTCAATGTTTCCAAAAATATCGTAATTAATTTTTATGTCTGGCGGAATGTTTTTTAGTATTTCTAAAGCAAAATGAAGGTTTTTAACTTTTGAAATTCTAGAAAGATAAAACAGCCGTAATGTTTTTTCTGTTTTTATAGAATTGTTTAAAACAGATATTGCGGAATTTAAATTTGGGATTATTAAAATTTTTGATTTGGGAAAATGGGAGGAAACATCTTTAAATTCTTGTTGGTTTGTTGCGTGGTAATTAACTGCATTATACCATCCCAAATGCTTAACGTAAAAAAGATATAATTTCTTCTTTAATGATTTAAGACTCATTGCACCTTTGCTTAACATTCCTCTTGGCGCTAACAATAAAGGGGCGGTTATTAGTTTTTTGTTTTTTAATCGAACAATATTTATAGAAAGGTTGAAAGACCAGAAGCTGTTTAAGTAAATTAAATCAGGTTTTATCTCATTTAAAACCATCAGCATTTGATTACTACTTATTTTTTTTTGGTCGAAGTAGTAATAATGGATGTTATCTTTAATAAACAAGTTATTGGGCCTTATGTCAGAGTATGGTTCGGCGCAACCAATATCTCGGTTAGTTGTTAGAATGTAAAAATCAAAAAACGAATTTAATAACGTTACAATTGAATAGATTGATTTTACAGGACCGCCTGCTTTATTGCCCGGCAAATACCAATCAGTTAAAATAGCTATTTTACTTTTCTTCAAGAGATTAAACGGCTATTTTAGTTTCTTTTATCCAGTAATTTAAAACAACTAAGTGCCAAATACGGCTCCATGTAATGGTTTCATCATTATTTAAAAAGCGTTGCCATAAGTTTTCTATTTCTGTTTTATTACAAAAATCGTATTCGCAAAACTCAGTAATGTTTTTTTCACAAAAACTTCTTAATTCGTTTTTTAACCAGAGTTTCCAGGGCAACACAAATCCCATTTTTTTTCGATTAATAATGGACTCTGGTAATAAGTCTCCTAAGCTATCCACCAATAATTTTTTTGGTGTGTGCGGATATTTTTTCTCGTCGTTAACACTTAAAACAAAATCAATTAGTTTATAATCCAAAAAGGGTTCCCTTATTTCTAAAGCAACCGCCATGCTCATTTGGTCGGTATCTCTGAGCAATACGTTTTGCAAATAGGTGTTTATTTCACTTAAAGAAACCGCGCTTAATAAATGATTTTTAATTTGGGGAACCTCTGAAATTATTTGATTGATTTCCCTAAAAGGATTTTGTGATTTTATAATTTTTGATAATTCTTTTTGAGTAAAAACGCTTCTGCTTAGTGGATAGGCAGAATTAAAATTGATGTTGGGCAGATTAAGCAACTCTTCAATTTTATTTCCTTTAATTGATTTATTTTTTTTTCTCACTATATAGCCCGCCGCTTTTCTCGAAAGTAAAGGAATTGTATTTAGCCACGATTTTTTTTGTAAATCCGACAGGCGTTTAAAAACATCATAACCTGCAAAAATTTCATCGCCGCCAATCCCGCTTAAAGCCATTGTTATACCCGCGTTTTTTGTGGCTTTTGAAACAATGTAAGTGTTAATGCCGTCTCCTGTAGGATAGTCCATAGCGTTAAGACCATCTGGTAGTTGTTTTAAAAAATCGTTTGGGGTTAGTTTTATTTCATGGTGCTGGGTGTTAAATTTAGTGGCTATTTGTTTAGCGTAAACAGATTCAGAAAATTCGCTTTCATCAAAACTTATATTAAATGTTTGAATTTTATTAGAGCTTATTTTGCTCATTATAGCCACAAGTGCGCTTGAGTCAATTCCGCCTGAAAGAAATGCCCCAAAAGGCACATCGGATACTAGTCTTTGTTGAACAGAAAGGGTTAATAATTCGTTTATTTTATGGCAAATTTCTTTATAGCTCAAATTATTTTGATCAGTAGAAATTTTATTTACAGAATAGTATTGATACAAGTTGGCTTGGTTATCCTTGTATTCAAGGTAATGGCCGGGCATTAACATTTTTATCCCTTTAACAATTGTGTTAGGCGCATAAACTGTTTGGTACATGATGTATTCTGCCAAAACATCTTTGTTTAAACAAAACGTATTAATGTTTGATTTTAAAATTGGTTTTATTTCGCTTGAAAACATAAGGCCTTTGTCACCATAATGGTAATAAAGCGGTTTAACACCAAGTCGGTCGCGTGCGATAAATAATTTTTTTTCAATCGTATCATATATAGCAAAAGCATACATGCCGTTAAACAAGTTTAAACATTTGGAGCCATACCTTATAAATGCAGCAAGAATAACTTCGGTGTCGGAATTTGTATTAAAAAAATAGGGAGCATAATTTGAACCAAAAGGTGCTCGTTGAAGTTCTAGCTTTAATTCTTTATAATTATAAAGTTCGCCGTTATAAACAATAACGTATCGCTTATCGTTTGAAAAAAAAGGTTGGTTTGCTGATTCGCTTAAGTCTAATATTTTTAATCTTCTGTGGCCCAGAGTAATTAAATCATCCTCCCAAACACCATCATTATCTGGCCCTCGGTGAGCCAGATCATAATTCATTTTTTGAACAATTTCCTTTTTTTGTTCTTTAGAATAATTAGAAGACAAAAAGCCATTAATGCCACACATAAAATTATAGTCCAATGGCTTTTAAATAACGCTCATCCTTAATCATAAGTTTAATTCCTTCTTCAATTGGAATTAATTTTCTATTCAGAATGTCGCGCATTTTTTTATTATCGGGTTGACGCCGAGTCATATCTCCCTCCTTGAGAGGTGGAAGATAAATTATTTTTGATTTTGAGTCCGTTATTTTAATAACCTGTTCGGCTAAATTTTTAATTGTAATTAATTCGTCGTTTCCAATATTTATGACATCATTAGCCAATAAATGGTCTTCAAATATTTTAACACAAACATCCACTGTGTCGTCTACATAAGTAAATGTGCGTGTTTGAGAGCCGTCGCCATAAATTGTGATATCATTATTTTTTAACGCAGCGGCTAAAAATCTTGAAACAACAAAATCTGTGCTTTGGTTAGGACCGTATGTATTAAAAAACCTGAAAATAGTGTATGGTAAATGAAATGATTGCCAATAACTTCTAAAATAACATTCTCCCAAGTTTTTAACTACAGCGTAAGGAACCCTTGAATTTAAAGGTGTACGAAGTTCGTTTTGAGGTAGTTCAACTGGTTCGCCATAAACTTCTGAGCTAGAAGAAAAATAAACATGTTTAACTGTGGTGTTTTTAGAAAGGTTTAATACATTTTTAATACCTTCAATATCATTTAATACATCAATAGGGTTTTCTTGTGTTCTGATTACTCCAACAACCGCAGCAAAATGGAAAACATAATCAAAATTATAAGATAACATTACAGACGATAAATCACTTAGTAAATTAACATCGCCTTTAATAAATTTCCAGTTTTTGTATTCTGGAGATGGTAATTTTGATAATAATCCAGTAGATAAATTATCTATTATTACAACAAAATTTTTTGGGTCGCGAATTAATTTTTCAATAAGGGCGCTGCCTACATTGCCTGCTCCACCTGTAACCAGTATTTTAATACTATCCATTTTGTAACAAATTAAAAAAGTTAGTAGCCCAAATTTCTGGTGTAATACTAGATGAAATTTTGGCGCTGTTTTCAGACATTAAGTTAAGTTCTTCATCTGACATTTCAATTATTTTCAATAATTTATTTTTCAAATCGTTTTTGTCATGCGCTTTAAATGAAAAACCATTTACAGCTTCTTTTAAAAATGTATCGTTTGCACCAACTTTATCTGAACATATTATAGGAAAACCCGCTGTTGTATATTCGTGCACTACAACTCCCCATGGTTCAAAAACACTGGGTAAAACAAAAACGCCTGTGTTTTTAATAATGGCGTTTAATTCGTTTTGTTGCATGAAACCAAAATGTTTAATTTTTGGATGCTCAATTGGCGCAATGTTTCCCTTACCTAAACACCACAACTCCCAATTTGTTTTTGTTTCATCTATTAGTTCAGTAAAAGCGTTCCAAAGTGTTTCAATCCCTTTTACAGTTTCATATCTCCCCACAAATAAAAAACGTTTAGGGAAAGCATTTTTTTTTAAGGATTGGTTTTGTGTGTAAAATTTATGAAATAGCGAATAGTCGCAACAATAAGCACCCTTTAAGATAAACGAATCCTTAAACCCGAGTTTTTTTGCGAAATGATATTGTAAGCTTCCGGGAACAAAAGCCTTTTTAATATGTCTTTTTAAACTAATTCTAAAATAAACACTTCCAAAAATTTGTTTTAAAGAGCCGGACCA
>CANFQR010000078.1 GCA_947449125.1 Bacteroidota bacterium
AATCATAATCGGTTTTAGTCCCTGTATCAAACTCTTTATCTATTACTTTTAATTCACGCTCCCATTTATATTTATTGGTTTCGTCGTCATACAAATCGTTAGGGAAATTCTTATAATAATCTGCCCTATTCATAGAGTGCCTGTCTGGTTGCTGCCATAATCTGTTTCTGAATAATTTTTGTGGTTGTTTTAATTTATAAACCGAAAATTTTCCTTTAACAGTTTCAGCTACTCCATTTAAATTGAGGGTACTTATTTTCAAATTATTATTATCATTATTTATCTCAATTATTTCATCTGAAGAAATATTTAATTGTAAAGCTTGATAACCAACGGTTACAAATGCATTAGCACTGTGAGTTTCTCCATTTATATCAGTAACATCTGCGCTTACTTCATAATTGTAAGTAGCATAACTATTTTTAGAAACTGACTCATCGGGTAAGGCTTTAAACTTTATTATATAAGCCCCTGTATCGTTTGTTATTGTTTCTCCATTTGTAATTTCAATTTCAGAAGGCGCTGAAAAATAAGGACGATACCACCAATACCAATACGGATAATTTATTCGTCTTACTACTCTGTATTTTACTTTAGCACCATCTATTACATTACCGGCATAAGCTTTTGCAAACCCCGACACAGTAAGTTCGTCATTTAATTTATAAGTTCCTTTAACCGGATAAAATTCTGTTTCAAATTTCGGCCGTTTATACTCTTCAACTGAAATATACGCATGTGTATAACCATCAGTAATACTCATTTGTCCGTTTAATCCGCCTTGTGGCGCAATAAATGAGCCGTTAACTGTACCAAACTCATTAGTAATTAAATCAACAGATGCTACTTTTTGATAATTAACATCAAAAAAACTAACTGTAACAGGATAATTTATTTTTAACTCATGATTTTTTCCGGCTGTACTTTCCAAAACAATTCCTTTAAAATATACGGTTTGTCCGGGTCGATAAATAGCCCTATCGGTAAACAAAAAAGAATTTACGTGGGTAGTGTTATTTACATTAGATCTGTATAAGTAATAACTGTTGTTATTAAAATAAACATCCTTGCCATTAATAAATTCTATATAAAATTGTCTCTCGATTGATTGGTTGTCTGTTACATTTAAATACCCATTCTCATCCGTTTTATATATTGGGCCTTTTTTTATACCATACTCACGTGTGTTGTAATCATAATTTTCATACCAAATTTGAGCTGAAATATTTTTTAAAGGCTCGCCTGTTTGGCGATGCAAGGCATAAAAATCATAAGATCCATCGGTTCTTCGTCTTTCGGTTGTTGCTATATCTGAAACTATGCAAGTAGCATACGTTGAAATATTTGCTGAATAATTAAAATTTTCATTTAAGGAGGTTAATATTACATAATACCCAGTTTCTAGTTCAGGCATTTTAATTTCTGTATAATGCATTTGATAATCTCCATCATCTATAATAGACTGGGTAAAAGATTTAACAACAGGTAATTTTAAAAATTCATTATAAATCGCATTACCATAATTTTCTCTAAATTTTAATCGTAAATCATTAGCGTTTGTTCTAACAATTTTAAAATAAATTTTAGTTATGTTTTGTGAAGATATTAATGCTCTGAATGGTTTTGCAGGCTCGTTTACATCTTCTATTGTAAGGTTAAAATTTTTGGCTTGTATAGTTTGTATTAAATTTTTACACTGAATTGCTCCAAAAGATTTTGGAAACTGAACTATAGCATCACTAGCAATTTTTAATGCTGATTTTTTGTACCATTTGAAATTATCACTTTGCAATGGTTTATATTGCCCTGATTTTAAGTAATACCAATTGGCAAGTCTGTAATCTATTTCAGAAACTCTTTGATTGGGTAAAAATTTTTCGCGGATAGTTTTAAGCGTACTAAAATATAACGTGTCTTTTTTTGAATTTTGTGAATGGTTAAACACATAATCCAGCCTTAATAATTCAACATCAATTAATGCTGCGGGGTTGGCATCAGTTAAATGAAAGACTGTTAAGTCCTGCATTAATTTTAAAGCATAATATTTTAGTTCAAGAGAATCTGATGTATTTAAAATTTTCACCTCTTTAAATTCATGAAATGGTTTAATAAAATCGTCACTATTTACATTAAATTGTGAAGAAGGCTTTGACACATCGGCTTCCGAATTCATGAAAAAACTTAATGCTCTGTGTACCAAAAAATCATACAAGGTAGGTCGCCATTGTCGGCATTCTTTGTTTCCTAATGTAAGTACCTCATCATAAATACCAATCTTAGTCTTTTTTAAACTGTCTATATTTTGCAGAGAAGCCTTGTAATTATTTATTACTGCCGAAGTAATTGTTTTTAAATCCCATGTTTCAATATCGTCATTTTTAAAATTAACTGTTACTGTTCTGTTATAAAACTTCCAACGATTATTTTGAAAGTACTGCCAAAACGCATCGGCCAAAACACTATGTAAAACGGGCTTCACAGGGTATTTTGCCTCATTAACTTCGTTCCTTAATTTTATTATAGATTTTTCTAGAGAAAACTCTTCTCTGTAACTTTCAAATTTCATTCGGTGCAAAACTGCCTTTACAAATTGAGGCGCATTATTTTCCTTTTTTGCTTTTTCGTAAATAACTTCAATCACCAATAAAGCGCTCTGAGAAAGTCCTCTTACTTTACAACTATCTACTTTTTTCCATAACTTATCGTAAGAATCGACTTTGCTGAAAGTAATGTTGTATTCTTTTTTAGAAATTCTGTAAGCCACACCTAAACTAAACAATGTTGTTACGGCAATTAACAGAATAAAACTGATTGAATTTTTAAATCTCATTTTGTAACTTTTTATATTTAGATGATTAAGAATTTAAAATTCCATAAATACTCTAAAAATTATTAATTATTTAGCTAGTTTATAATCAAAAAAATAAAAATCAAAACTGGCTTTTTTTAAATACTTTCTAAAAATAATATTAAAACCTATTTAAAATAATAAACACTAACTGTAAATTATGATTAATTGTAAAAAGCATTTGAAAAAATAAAAGATTTGAGCAAAAAAAACCGATATTAGTATCTTATAAAAGAAACAAAAAACATCATGGTATTTATTGAATTATTAAAAATTATTTTACCCGCATTATTAGTATTAGGAGCAGTTTTTTATTTGGTTCATAGATTTTTAGACAGTGAACAAAAAAGAAGAGAACTTGAGCTGAAAAAAAATACTCAATCAAGTGTTTTACCGCTAAAGATTCAAGCTTACGAAAGGCTCATAATATTTTTAGAAAGAATACAACCAAATTCAATTGTATTGCGAGTAAATAAAAATGGCATGTCCGCACATCAGTTACAGCTTGAATTAATTAAAACCATTAAAAGTGAGTACGAACATAATTTGTCTCAGCAAATTTATTTAAGTGCCAGCGCATGGGAATTAATTAAGAATGCAAAAGAAGAAATCATTAAATTAATTAATATTTCATCAACCAAGGTTCCGCATGAAAATAACAGTAACGAATTAGCTATGATGATATTGAACGTAGCGGCGAATCTAGACAAAAAACTACCTACTGATATTGCCATTGAATATATTAAAAAGGAAGTAAGCTTTATTTTATAACAAATTACATGCAAAAATTATTTTCAGAATTTTCTTCAACCTCAGCAATTGATTGGAAAAATCAAATTATAAAAGATTTAAAAGGCGAAGCTTTTGAGAATCTTATGTGGAAAAACGAAAATGATATAGATATCAATCCGTTTTACACCGCTGAAGATCTTAAACAAACCTACGAACCGGCATTTAATCACAGTAATTGGGATATTTGTGTTCACAAAACAAACCTGAGCTCGAAAGCGCTTAACGAACAATTACTCGCTGATCTTAATCGAGGAGCAACATCGATTAGTGTAAACTGCAAAAATATTGATTTTGAAGTAGCCTTAAATAATGTTCAACTAAATTACATTCAGTCAACTTTTTTCATTAATGAAACTACTGCAGCTTCATTAAAAAACTATCTCGAAAAACACTACAGTTTAGATGAGATAAATTGCTCTTTGTTTCCTGAAGATTTTGAAAACAACAACGATTTTAAAACCTGGCAAAAAATTATTTTATTATTTAAAGATTATAAAAATATAAAAACAGTTTGTTTTAACAATCTCAAATTTCACAACCAAAATTGTTTAGCCTACTATGAAATTGCTATAATTTTATCGGCTTTAAATGAATATTTACAGACAGACACGCAACCTAAAAATGAATTTGTAATTAAAACAGGTGTTAACTCTGATTATTTTATTCAAATAGCAAAATTGCGTGCCATAAGAAGATTATGGGCAGTTTTAAAATCAGAATATAATTTAGAAAATGAACTTCACATCATTATTGAAACTAGTTTAACCAACAAATCAATTTCAGATAAACATAATAATTTATTACGCACAACTATTGAAAGCATGGTTGCTGTTGCCGGAGGCTGCAACGAATTAATTGTTAATGAATATGATATTTTTTACAGCGCGAAAGAAAAAATGTCCTCAAGAATGGCAATAAACCAACAATTAATTTTAAAAGAAGAAAGTTATTTAAATAAACTAGCCGATGTTTCTTGTGGGTCATATTATATCGAAACTATTACAGATGCTTTAGCAACAAAAGCTTTGCATACATTCAAAAAATTTGAGAACGAAGGTGGTTTTTTTAAATGTCTCGAAAAAAATATTTTTTTAAACGAAATTAAGCAACAGGCCGAAAAAAGACAGGAATTGTTTAATACCTCCAAAGAATTAGCTGTAGGCGTTAATAAATTCAAAAACGATAAAGAACACATTTCGTTTTCTGTTGACGAAATAGCTGAATTAAAAAAACTGCCAATAGCTAATGCCATTTTAAATTTTGAACTTGATAATTTCTTTAAATAATAAGATGAGAAAAAATCTTGAACACCTAACCTATTCATCCAAAGGAAACTCTAATAGCTCGAGCGAGGATGTTTTTATGACTGCTGAACAAATTGAAATTAAAGGCAATTACAACTTGAGCGACATTAAAAATTTTGAACATCTGAGTTTTGGCGCAGGTATCCCTCCCTTTTTACGAGGACCTTATTCAAGCATGTATGTGAAAAACCCATGGACAATAAGGCAATATGCAGGATTTAGCACCGCTGAAGAAAGCAATGCATTTTATAAAAGAAATTTAGCAGCAGGTCAAAAAGGATTATCGGTAGCTTTTGATTTAGCCACACATCGCGGTTACGACAGCGACAACGAACGTGTAGAAGGGGATGTTGGAAAAGCAGGCGTTGCAATCGATAGTGTGTTAGACATGAAAATTTTATTTGACAGTATACCGTTAGATGAAATGAGTGTATCGATGACCATGAATGGAGCAGTTTTACCAATTTTGGCTTTTTATATTGTTGCTGCCAAAGAACAAGGCGTTAGTGCCGATAAATTATCAGGTACCATTCAAAACGATATTTTAAAAGAGTTCATGGTGCGCAATACATACATTTATCCTCCTGCGCCAAGTATGAAAATAATTGCAGATATTTTTGAATACACTTCTAAAAACATGCCAAAATTTAATTCTATTTCTATAAGCGGTTATCATATGCAAGAAGCAGGAGCCACTGCAGATATAGAATTAGCGTATACGTTAGCTGACGGACTGGAATACTTGCGAACTGGAATTAATTCAGGATTAGACATTGATTCATTCGCACCCCGTTTATCTTTTTTCTGGGCAATAGGCATGAATCATTTCATGGAAATTGCAAAAATGCGCGCAGCTCGTATGCTGTGGGCAAAAATCGTAAAACAATTTAATCCTAAAAACATAAAGTCACTTGCTCTAAGAACACATTGTCAAACAAGCGGTTGGAGCTTAACTGAACAAGACCCTTACAATAACGTAACCCGAACATGCGTTGAAGCGCTGGCTGCAGCCATGGGACACACACAAAGTTTACACACTAACGCCTTAGATGAAGCTATCGCCTTACCTACCGACTATAGCGCGCGTATTGCCAGGAACACCCAACTATTTTTACAACTTGAAACAAACATTTGTAAAGTTGTGGACCCTTGGGGTGGAAGTTATCATGTAGAAAAACTAACCCACGAAATTGCTCATAAAGCCTGGGAATTAATTGAAGAAGTAGAAAAATTAGGCGGTATGGCAAAAGCCATAGAAACTGGTATTCCTAAAATGCGAATTGAAGAAGCTGCTGCCAGAAAACAAGCTAGAATAGACGGCGGTGAAGACATTATAGTTGGTGTTAACAGGTATAAAATTGAAAATGATACTGAGTTAGAAGTTTTAGATGTTGATAATTCTAAAGTTAGAACCCAACAAATAGACCGCTTAAAAAAATTAAAAGCAGAACGGGATAATAGTAAAGTTGAACAAGCCTTAAATGCCTTAACCGAAGCCGCCATAAACGGAAATGGAAACTTGTTGGAATTAGCAGTAAACGCCGCAGAATGCAGATGCACATTAGGTGAAATTTCAACAGCTTTAGAAAAAGTGTATGGCAGATATAAAGCACAAATTAAATCAATAGCAGGTGTTTACAGTAAGGAAATAAAAATGGATAAAGATTTTAATCTAGCTAAAAATTTAGCTGATAAATTTTCAGAAATAGACGGAAGAAGGCCTAGAATTATGATTGCAAAAATGGGACAAGACGGACATGATAGAGGTGCCAAAGTAATCGCTACCAGTTTTGCTGATATGGGGTTTGACGTTGATATTGGGCCTTTATTCCAAACACCTGCTGAGGCTGCTAAACA
>CANFQR010000079.1 GCA_947449125.1 Bacteroidota bacterium
ATTTGGCGCTAATGGCCCTCGTCAATGGGGAACTTATTATGGTGGCACAGGTGATGATCAAGGTTTATGTAGTTCTTTAGACGCTAGCGGAAACATTTATTTGACTGGCCATACAACAAGTTCAGGAACAACTATTGCTACGGTAGGAAGTCATCAATCTTTAAATGGTGGGTTGGCTGATGCGTTTCTTGCAAAATTTAGTACCTGTATAACTAATTTAAATATATCTCCTTCCTCATCAGCAATTTGCATTGGTAATTCGCTAACATTAACAGCTTCAGGCGCTGACACATATACTTGGCTGCCAGGAAACAACACTAATTCAATACTTACTCTTACGCCAACCCTTACCAACAACTATACTTTAATTGGCGGTGCTTTAGGCTGTCCAAATGTAACTACAAGCATTTCTATAGTGGTTAATTCTCTACCTTTAATTACAACTAACAGCGGCACAACTTGTATGGGACAAAACTTTACTATAACCCCTACCGGGGCTTTAACCTATACTTATAATGGAGGTAGTTCAGTTGTTACTCCTACCACAAATAGTACATACACCATAACAGGTACAGACTCGAATGGATGTGTTTCTAACCCAGGTGCAGTTAGTAGCATTACTGTTGTGGCACCTTCTATTGCTTCGAATAGTGGCAGTATTTGTGCTGGAGAGAGCTTTACTATTAATCCATCAGGTGCGGTTACTTATACCATTTCGGGTTTATCTTCCGTGGTTTCACCCACAACTACTACTTCATATACAGTTGTAGGTACCGATGTTTCTGGCTGTATAAACTTTATTGGCTCTATCAGCACTGTTACCGTAAATCCACTACCTGTTCTGACTGTAAACAATGGTTCAATTTGTATGGGGCAAACCTACACTATTTTGCCTTCAGGAGCGAGTACTTATACCTTCTCTAGCGGGAACGCACTGGTAACGCCTACAGCTAATACATCATACACAATAAATGGAACAAGCCCTTATGGTTGTATTTCAGCTAGCCAAGCAGTATGCAGCGTTACGGTAAATCCTTCCCCTATTATCAGCGTAAACAGCGGAACAATTTGTTCTGGCGAGTCTTTTACATTAACCCCTGGTGGCGCAATAACTTACACTTACTTCGGAGGAAATGCGGTGGTGAGTCCCACTGTATCTGCCTCCTATTCTGTTAACGGAATCAACTCTTTTGGCTGTTATGCTGCAAATCCCGCCATAAGTAATGTCACAGTATTATCAACTCCATACATTAATGCTATTTCAAATCAAAGTATCCTTTGTGCTGGAGAATCTGCTACCCTCACAGGAATTGGTGCCACGAATTACACCTGGAGTACTGGTGCTATTGGGAGTAATGAAGTGGTTTCGCCTACTGTAACAGTAACCTATACTGTTAGCAGTATGAATGCTAATGGGTGTATTGGAAATGCCGTAATTACACAAAGTGTAGATGCCTGTGCGGGAATTAATTCACACGAGAAATCAAATTTACAAATTAGGCTATTTCCTAACCCTAACTCTGGTATATTGCAAATTGGTTTAAATGAAACAGATAGGTTGATTTATTATGAAATTTATAATTCAATTGGACAAAAGCTAACTTTAAAAACCCAACACAATACTTCTATACCAATTGATCTTTCTGAAATCGCTAACGGACTATATTTCATTAGAATTTTTATGCAGGATGATATGAATGGTGTAGTCACCAAGTTTATTAAAGAATAATTTTTAAAACAACGAATTAAAAAACAATATTTTTATTTACTGATTAAATTTATTATTTCAGTTAGCAATACTCTCGCAGATTAACTAATAATTAAATGTTACAAATTAAACTCTTTTGAAAGAATTATTTTCAGTGTTTTTTATTTCGAATTTTTTAGCAAGGCCTTAAAAAAACCTCGATAAATTAAAACTATTTCAAAACAAAAAACCCTTTCAAAATTGAAAGGGTTTTTTTGTTGCCCGAGCTGGATTCGAACCAACATAGTCAGAACCAAAAACTGAAGTCCTGCCCTTAGACGATCGGGCATTTTACTTTTAAGACTGCAAAAATACAATTTTTTTAATTCTATCAAATATTTTTATGAAAAAAACGTTCTAAATTAACTCAAGTAAAATACTATCTTCGCAACACGATTAAAAACTATGATGACAAAAGAATTTATCAGATTAAATAATATTATTGGTTGGGTAATTTGGGCTATCGCAACAATAACCTATTGTAGTACTATTGAACCAACTGCAAGTTTTTGGGACTGTGGAGAATATATTGCTTGTGCTTACAAACTAGAGGTAGGTCACCCACCGGGAGCACCATTTTTTCTGCTCGTAGGTAGATTTTTCTCGTTGCTAGGTGGCGACAACCCTGCAACAGCAGCTATGATGGTTAATATCATGAGTGCATTATCAAGTTCATTTACAATATTATTTTTATTCTGGACTATTACCCGACTTGGAATAAAAGTTTACGCTAAAAAAGTGGCAGAACTCGAAAAACCTAAACAATGGGCCATATTAGGTGCTGGCATTATTGGCTCTTTAGCATATACCTTCTCTGATTCATTTTGGTTTAGTGCTGTTGAGGGCGAAGTTTATGCCATGTCGGCTTTGTTTACAGCAATTGTTTTTTGGGCAATTTTAAAATGGGATGAAGAAGACTCTAGCAACCCAACAAGCGCTCTGCGCTGGTTAGTTTTAATAAGTTATTTAATTGGTATTTCAATTGGTGTTCACTTATTAAACTTATTAGTTATTCCGGCAATTGCATTTGTTATTTACTTTAAAAAATATAAGTTTTCATGGAAAGGTTTTTTTATTGCCGGAATTTCCTCTGTTTTACTTCTGGGCTTTGTTCAAAACCTTATTATTCCGAAAGTAGTAAAATTTGTCAGCGATTACGAAGTTTTCTTCACTAACAAGTTAAATTTTGGATACAGCGTAGGTACTGTTATCTTTTTTCTTCTACTGATATTATCATTAACATTTTTAATTTTATATACCGTTAACAAAAAAGAACAGCATTATAAAATTGGGTTTTACTCTGGCATAATATTATCCTTGTTGGCTATTATCACCGCCCCAAGTGGAGGCGGCATGTTTACAAGATTAATAATGCTTGGCGGAATTTTGTTTGCAATCAATAAATTCAAAACTAAAACCGTGTCACTAAATGCAGTGTTTTTAAGTTTTGCTACATTGTTAATTGGTTATTCCTCATTCTTTGTATTAGTAATTCGTTCGCAGGCAAATACACCAATGGATGAAAACGACCCTGAAAACGCACCTAACATGCTGTCTTATTTACTACGCGAGCAGTATGGCGATTGGCCTGTGTTATATGGTCAATATTATAATGCGCCTACAGTCTCTAAAAGTGAATTCGGAAGTGGCGACCCTATTTATGCAAAAGACGAAAAGAACAAAAATTACAAAGTAATTGACACCAGAAAAAATTCTATCCCAAAATATCAAAAAGAATTTTGTACAGTTTTTCCGAGAATGTGGAGCGGTCAAAGCCATCACGAATCTGCCTATAAATATTGGGGAAATGTGGCAGAAAATCATAAAACCAAAACGGTTGAAGGCAGCAACGGAGAACCTTCTACAATCGAAATACCAACAATGGCAGCAAATCTCACGTATTTCATCGCTTATCAGGTTAAGTTTATGTATTTGCGTTATTTCTATTGGAATTTTATTGGGAGACAAAACGACGTGCAGGGATTAATGCGCAACTCAATGGAAGGAAATTGGGTTACAGGATTTAAAGGATTTGATGATTTATTATTAGATTCTGACACTTCACAAAAAATTTACCGCGACAAAAATAATTTTGCTGAAAATCATTTTTATGCATTGCCGTTTATTTTGGGTTTATTAGGTATGTTTTTTCATTTTAAGCGCAATAAACCTGATGCGTGGATAGTGTTAAGTTTCTTTTTACTCACTGGTTTAGCCATTGTAGTTTATCTTAATCAAACACCATACCAGCCTCGCGAACGTGATTATGCTTATGCCGGAAGTTTTTACGCGTTTGCCATATGGATAGGTTTTGGAGTTCTCTTTATTTATGATTTATTAAGTAAAAGAGCTGCCAGTATGGGAATTGCTCTGGGCTCAACAGCATTAAGTATGGTTGTGCCAGTTATTATGGCTAAAGAGGGCTGGAACGACCATGATCGTTCATTAAGAACCATGTCAAGAGACTGTGCCATTAATTACCTTCAGAGTTGTGCTCCAAATGCCATTTTATTTACCAACGGAGACAACGATACTTTCCCGTTATGGTATGCTCAAGAGGTTGAAGGAATCAGAACAGATGTTCGTGTAGTAAATTTAAGTTTATTGCAAACCGATTGGTACATTAAACAAATGCGAAGAGCTGCCTATGATAGTAAACCGGTTCCATTTACAATTCCGGAAGAAAAATTAGAGGCATCAAAGCTAGAGTACCTTATTGTTAATAATCAAAATACAAATTATTTAAATTTAAAGGAAGCACTCACTGATGCAATAAGTGATGACCCAGCCAGTAAATACGATAATGGTGGCGATTTAATTGACATTATTCAGTCTAATAAGTTTTATGTAAATGTTGATAGCCTTAAAGTAATGAGAAATAAAGTTATCAATGTTAAAGATACTGCCAGATTAGCTAAAAGAATCAAGTGGGATTTAGGCGGAAGAAATTACATCACAAAAAATGATTTAATGGTGCTTGATTTAGTTGCAAACACTAAATGGGATAGACCTATTTATTTTGCCGTAACTACTGGAGACGATGCTTATGTAGGTCTTCAAAAATACTTCCAACTAGAAGGTTTAGCATACAGATTGGTGCCTATTAAGCAAACCGAAATGGAAGAGTCACAAGGCGGGAGAGTAAATACAACAGCTATGTACGACAATGTGATGAATAAGTTTTTATGGGGCGGCATGGACAAAAAAGGAATTAATCTTGACGAGAATTGTATTCGCATGACCGGAAATTTAAGAATGCAAATGAGTGTATTGGCAAGCGCGTTAATAAATGAAGGAAAAAATAAAAAAGCAAAAGAGGTTTTAGATAAATGTCTTGAAGTAATGCCTGACGAAAATATTCCGTTTGATGCTACAATTTTTACAGTTTGTGCAGGCTATTATCAGATTAACGAAATTAAAAGAGCAAATGAATTAGCTAAAAAACTTTTCGATATTTTTGAAGGAGATTTAAAAATTTATAATGCTCAAAACCCAAAACGCAGAGTGGCATTTGGCAGAGAAATAAACCAATCTCAGGAAATTCTCAAACGTTTAACAGGTCTAACTCAGCAGTTTAAGCAAAATGAACTTTCAAAAGATTTCATGGCGCGCGTTTCGGCAATAATTCCTCCAGAAGAAATTGCCCCTGAAGGACAACAAGTTCCAGAAATGAAATAATTAATTTATATAAGAGCAAAGTAAATTACTTTGCTCTTTTAATTTAAAGCTCAAAAGATTAAAGCATAAAATTTTAATTTATAAAATAGCTTGAAAAATTTTCTACTTATTCAACCTAAAAAGTTTCTAAACTTAATTTATAGAAACGCTATTTGGCGCCTTAATACAACAGAAAAAATAATTTACCTCACTTTTGATGACGGTCCAATAAAAGAATTAACAGATTGGGTATTAGATGAACTTCATAAACATCAAGCAAAAGCTACTTTTTTTTGTGTTGGCGCAAATATTTTAAAAAATCCCGAAATTTTTAATCGTATAGTTCAAGAGGGCCACATGGTTGCCAACCACACCATGTTTCACCCAAAAGGTTTTAAAACCAAAACATCTCTCTATTTATCAGAAGTTGAAACTTGCGAAAAATTAATTAAGAATAAACTTTTTCGTCCTCCATACGGCCAACTAAAACAAAGCCAGTATAAAGCTTTACTTAAAAATAATTTTAAACTAGTGTTTTGGGATGTGATAAGTTATGATTACGAAAAAATCAGTGAAAAAGCCTGCTTAAACAATGTCATTAAATATACCAAACCCGGAAGCATTGTTTTGTTTCACGATAATTACAAAGCCGAAAAAAATTTACGTTATGCCTTGCCCCTTTTTCTTAAACACTTTTCGGCTTTAGATTATAAATTTAAAGCAATTGAAATTTAATGACCTCTAGTAATATTGTGAAAAAAAATTAAATTAGATTTTAATGCTATTAAAACCAAATGTTGGTGTTATCTTTATATAGAATGAAGAAGTGTTTTCATAAAACAGTTTTTATTTTTTTTATATTTCTATTGTGGAATTATTCTTATTCCCAGAGAATTCCTAATAATTCCGACAAACTAGCCGTTCAATACTTCGATCAAAAAGAGTTTGATAAAGCAAATGAATATTTCGCAGACTTATACGATAAAAACCAAGAGGCTTGGTATAATTATTATTTTAAAAGTTTAATTGGCGCTAAAGATTTTTCTAAAGCTGAAAAAATAACCAAAAGGCAATTAAAACAAAACGCCAATAATGTTTATTTATTTGTTTATTTAGGCCGCCTCTATAAGCTTACAACTGAAGCTAAAAAAGAAAAAGAATGCTATGAAAAAGCAATAAAACAATTATTACCAATACAACCCCATACACAAAGCCTGGCAAATGCATTTATAGAAGATGGCCTTTATGATTACGCTATAGAAACCTACAACAAAGCAGGAAAGGCAAATCCGGACTACCCTTATTTTTATGAAAGGGCAGATGTATACAAAAAAAAGAACGACTTAAAAGCAATGATAAATGAATA
>CANFQR010000080.1 GCA_947449125.1 Bacteroidota bacterium
AAAGCCTGGACAAAATTTATGAATTGTATTTGTCTGTTTTGTGTTTGATAAGCGACATGCATCATGTGGCTTTGGTTATTATGGATGAAAATAAAAACAAACGCTTACCAAATTCATTTGATCTAGATCCAAATTTAAAATTTGTAAAAAACACCTTGTTGCTTGCTATTACAGAAAACTCTGAATTAAAGGCTAATATTGAAAAAAGAAAAGTTTCTTGGCAAAATGATTTTGATGTTGTGCGTAGGTTATTTAACGAAATAAGAAATAGCGATTTGTATAAAACATACATGGATTCTCCGGTAAACAGTTTGGCTGAAGATAGAGAGTTTGTTATTTCTATCATTACCGAACACCTGAGTGAAAACGAGGTGCTTATTTCGTTATTCGAAGAAAAAAATATGCATTGGGCAGATGATACGTTTGTTGCTTTTAATTCGGTAATCCGAAATTTTGAGGATTTTAAAGGTGAGTTTAAACTGATTCCTTTGCTTAAAGATGAAAAAGACGATTCAGAATTTATGAGCGACTTGTTTAAAAAAACTATTCTTTACCGTCAGCAATTTGAAGAGTTAATTGGTCGCCATACTCAAAACTGGGAATTAGAGCGTATTGCAAATATGGATATGTTGTTAATGCAAATGGCACTAGCTGAGATCCTTTATATTCCAAGTGTTCCAGTAAAAGCTTCTTTAAATGAATATATTGATATTAGTAAAGAATACAGTACGCCAAATAGTAAAGTTTTTGTTAATGGAGTTTTAGACAAAATTATTGCTGAATTAAAACGCGACAATAAAATTTCTAAAACAGGGCGTGGCCTAAAAGAAAACTAATTTATTAATTTGCGTTCGTAATAATTCAGAAAAACTTGTGATTTCAAATTGTTAATGCAACTTAATGCTTCTCTGCACTTAAAAAACGAACTTTTCCGCTTAAATCTTTCAGCAATTCAACTTTCTTAAAGAGTTTACTTTTTAGGCTGTATTCTTTTACATTATCTGCTGTTAAAGGATTTAGTTCAAAATACAATTTTCCGTTATTATTAAGTTTGTTTTTACACAGGTCTATAATTTTTTTATAAAAAATAATAGTGTCATCCACTTCAACAAACAAAGCAAGGTGCGGTTCATTATCCAATACGGAAGGAGTCATTAATTCTTTTTCCGAATATTTGATGTAAGGCGGATTACTAATAATTACATCAAAATTTGTTTCAGTTTTTTGAAGTAGTTGTTCAGTATTTAAAGCATCAGTTATAAAAAAACTAATTTCTGTTTTATTTAACGCAGCATTTTTTTTAGCTAAAGCTAAGGCATCAGTACTAATGTCGCAGGCATAAACCGAACTTGACGGATTATTTTTTTTAATTGTAACCGGGATGCAGCCACTTCCTGTGCCAACATCTAAGTAGGTTTTAGCGTTTTTGTTTTCTTTAAGAATATGATCTACCAACTCTTCTGTTTCAGGTCTTGGTATTAACACATGTTTATCTACATAAAATTTTAAATTATAAAACCAGGCTTCTTGTAAGATGTATTGAACGGGAATGTTTTTTTTTAAATCTTTACAGCAAAAATATAATTTAAGCAAATCACTTTGATTAATATTCTCTTGCTTTTTTTTAAGAATATCCGTTTTAGAAAAGCCTAAATAGTGCTCTAACACCAAATTAATAATGGCTTCAATTTCGGAATAATCGTAAGTAAATTGTAATTCAGAATGGTAAAACGAAATTAAATCTTTAAGCGAATTAGAGGGCAAACGCATTATTAATTTGTTTTTATTAATTTAAAATTTAATGTTTCATCGCCGGAAACTATTCTAATAAATAATAAACCATTGTAATCCGTTTTAAATTTTAAACCATTTAAATTATAAGATTCACTGTTTAAATTATCTTCAAAAATTAATTTCCCACTTGTTTCGTATACATAAATTTTTCCATCAATAAATTTATTGAAGTTAAAAGTAACCTGGTTATTAAATGGGTTTGGATAAAATTTAACATCACTAGTTATAGTATTATTTTTAATTTTTGTTATTAGACAATTCATTGTATTAAAGCCGTCTAATTTGCCGTAACCCCACTGGTAGTTTGGAAGGTTAGTGCCTGTATAAATATCAGAGAAGGCACAATTGGTTATGGCATTTTTTACCTGTAAGCTTGTTGCGTTTGGATATTTTTGCAGATACAATGCTGCTAATCCGGCTACAACCGGCGACGCTGCAGAAGTTCCGCCTCCCTGAACATGCATGCTTCCTTGTGCTACAACCTGAGGTGCGTTAGTTATTAAATTAGCTTGCATGCCAAGAGCAATAGCACTAAAAACTCCGGCTCCCGTTGCGGCTATATCAGGTTTTTGCTGGTTGTTGCGGGTAGGACCTCTGCTACTGCTTACTGCTAAAAAATTTACATTTTCTCCAGGATTTAAAGCAGCCCAGCTTTGAGTATTATTATTTACGTCATAATAATTATTGAGATTAACATAGTTGGCTACAGTAATCACATCATTTAAACATTGAAAGCTTGATACCATGCTGCTGTTAACATCAGGCATTATATATTTTAAAATCCAAGGGTAACTCGCTGCGCTTGGTAATCCCGAAGATATAAAATCAAAATTCCATGCGTCGTGCATACCAACCCCTTTGCTTTCTATTCGCCATTTTAAATTTAAAGTATCTGCTAAAATTTTGATGTAAAGTTCGTAAACGCCATATGTATTAATGCTAGCTGATGTTTTTACAATGCCAATTCTGTTACCATTAAATTTTAAAGTGTCGTTTTGAATTGTGCCTAATCCGTAACTATAATTTTTGAATCCTATTCTGCCTAAATTAAAATTGTTGTTTCTATTAGCACCAACACTTATTTGTATGTTTTTAATATTATTTGTATCTGCATAGCACCAATATTCTAATGTTGAAGTGCTTTTTTTAATCCAGGTAAAACAAGTGTCGTTTGTTGGAGGAATAGTTTTAACATGGTATTTCACATTCCCAGCATTGCCGGCTGCGGCTACCATAACTCTTCCCGGTATATTTTGAACCATGTTTTCAATTAGTTTTGCTTCAAGGTCTGTGCCGTCATGGCTACCGTAATAATCGCCAACACTTGCATTAATTACGCAGGGTTTTCCAAGTAAAGTGGCTTTATTAAAAATGTATTGTACGGCGTCAGCAATCGTTGGTCCTGTCTTGTTGTAGTCTAACGCTACCACAATAATATCGGCTTTAGAAGCTATTCCTTCATGTGTGCCGTTTGCTAAACCATTTCCAACAGCAATTCCGGACACATGGGTTCCGTGTCCGTAATTTGGCAAGTCATTATGAGTGCATTGGTTGGCATTAATTTGTGTATCTGTCCATTCTATACCATAGTTAAACGGCTGAGGAACAGTGGAGCCCGCAACTGGAACCTGATCCCATAAAAATTTAATTCGTGAAGTACCTGAGGCATTTTTAAAATCAGGATGGTTAAAATCTGTACCAGAGTCAATTATTCCCACAATTATTCCTGTTCCATCGTAAGGCATGGTTAAAGGCGCTGTACCAAGTTTAACAGGTTTAATTTTGTTTTTTATAATCATGGTATCATTCATAAATTCTTTCCTTGCCTCAATAAATTCAGCATAAGAAATTAATTTACGTTCAATCAGTTTTGATAATTGACTTAAATTGCAAGTAATAGAAGCAATATTACCTGAATTATAATTAAATGTGTAGTTAAATTCTTTTTGTGCTAAAATTAATTTTGGGATATTCCCTTTCACTAAAACTGTATGCTTACTTAAATCAGTATTTTCAATTAATTTAAATTTTGCAGCATTGTTTATTCCCGTGTTTTGTGCGTTTGAATAAAGAACAAATAACAAAAACAATATAATTATGTTGTGTTTCATATGGCGTTTATTTTACTTAAAATTAAGTAAAAAAAGCGATATTTGTTTTTATATGAAACCTTGTTTTCTTACAGTTTTAACTATTGCTGTATTTAATTCTTTTCTCTTTTCTCAAAATGATAGTTTGCCTGTTCCCGCCTTGTTGAACATGAATGATGGCATTTTTTTAACGTATCAAGATTTCAGGTATAATAAACCGATTGCTAAAAATCAAATTGTTTCAAATTTAAATTATGATCAGTTAGATTTTATTGGTAAAACGCTTAAAATGGAAAGTTTTAGTGTTCAAGAAAACGCTAATAAAACAACCATAAATACAAAATCAGTTTGGGGTTATATTCAAAATAAAACCTTGTATTTAAACTATAAAAATGATTTTTACCGCGTTCCAGTTTTTGGAGCAGTATGTTACTTTTTAGCTACTGTAGATGTTAAAGGTGTTGTTTTTCCTGATCCAATGTTTGGACCCGGGGGCGGTGGCACTTATAGCACAAAAGAACTTAGAGAATTTACCCTTAATTTTCATGAAGGTGTAGTTAGAGAATTTAATCAGGCTGAAACCGAAAAAATATTACAATCCGACAAAGAATTATATGCTGAATTTAAGAAACTTAATAAGAAAAATCAACGAGAGCAAATTTCAAGATATATCAGAAAATTTAATGACTCACGTCCTGTTTATTTTTTGAAATAATTAATTTAAAATTTCTTAGTTTTTTCACTTATTTAGGTTTTAAAATGTATCTTTAAATCGCAATTTTATGAGTGTTTACGATAAATACGAGACTGTTATTGGACTTGAGTGCCACATACAATTACTTACCAAAACAAAAATGTATAGTAATGATATTGCCGAGTATGGTTCTCTGCCCAACACTAATGTTAGTGTTGTAACATTGGGGCATCCTGGTACGTTACCTGCTGTTAATTCTAAAGCAATAGAGTTTGCGGTAAAACTTGGCATAGCTGTTAATGCAACTATTAGAGAGGAAAATCAATTTGCTCGAAAAAATTATTTCTATGCCGATTTGCCTAAAGGTTATCAAATAACTCAGGATAAAACACCAATATGTAATGGAGGTTTTATTACGGCTAAATTAAAAGACGGTTCTACAAAAAAGATAAATTTAACACGAATTCATATGGAGGAAGATGCCGGTAAAAGTTTACACGACATCGATCCATTTGATACACTCATAGATTTAAACAGAGCAGGAACTCCTTTATTGGAAATTGTAACTGAGCCTGACTTAAGGAGCGGAGAAGAAGCCTACGCTTATCTTACCGAAGTTAGAAAATTAGTTCGCTATTTAGATATTTGCGACGGTAATATGGAAGAAGGTTCTTTACGTTGTGATGCTAATATTTCTGTGATGCTTAAAGGCGCAAAGGAATTTGGTAAAAAAGTTGAGGTAAAGAATATGAATTCTTTTAGAAATGTTCAACGAGCCATTGATTTTGAAATAAAACGACAAATAGATTTACTGGAGGAGGGCGAAGAAATTAAAGGCGAAACAAGAAGTTTTGATGCCGTAAGAGGTTTAACATTTTCTTTAAGAAGTAAAGAGAATGCTAACGATTATCGCTATTTCCCTGAACCCGATTTACAACCTGTTTTTATTACTCAAGATTATATTAATAAGGTAAAATCTACGTTGCCGGTATTACCCGACGAACTTTTTAATACTTACACGCAAAACTATAAACTCAGTGATTATGATGCGCTTCAATTGTTAGATCTAAAAGAAGTTGCAAATTATTTCAATCAATTAATTACGTTTACTTCAAATTATAAAAGTGCGGCTAACTGGCTAATGGGTCCTGTTAAAGCATTTTTGAACGACAGAGCATTAACTATTTCTGAATTTACCTTAGAGCCTCAAAAAATTGCGCAGTTAATTAAGTTGATTGACGATGGTAAAGTGAGTAACGCGGCCGCAACGCAAAGTATATTTCCGGAGTTAATGAAAAACCAAACAAAATCTCCTGAGCAAATTGCACAAGAACTTGATCTTATTCAAAACAGTGATAGTAATGAATTACAAGAATTAATTAATCAGGCATTGTCAAAATTTCCTGAAAAAATTATTGAATATAAAAATGGAAAAGTAGGTTTACTTGGTTTGTTTGTTGGTGAAGTAATGAAATTAAGTAAAGGAAAAGCCGATCCTAAATTATTAAATCAATTAGTTAAAGAAATACTCGAAAAATAAAATTATGTTTAGAATTTTTAGTGCAATTACCATAATTGCTTTATTATCTGGTTGTAATGAATCAAAAAGAACCGGAACGTTTGAATTATCAGGAAATTTAAGCAATACAAATGGAGAAACCATTTATCTTGAAAAATTGATTAATCCTCAACCTGTCATAGTTGATAGTACCGTTATTGACGAAAAAGGTAATTTTAAATTCTCTAATTACTTACCTAAAATTGGTTTTTACAGAATAAAGCTAAGTCAACAAAATTTTGCCATGCTGGTATTAGACAGCAGCGACAAAGTAAAAGTAACTGCTAACGCAAAAGATTTAGGAAACACCTATAAAGTGGAAGGCTCTCCTGAAACAATTTTGTTTATGGAGTATAACGAAATAAGTAAAAAAAATAAAATTCAAATTGATTCGTTAAATCAGTCATTTCAACAAATGGCTCAACAAGTAAAAATGGATTCGTTAAGAATGGACTCATTAAGCCGATTGTTTGAAGAACCATTTAATAACATCATGAGTTCATTTAACAAAGCCATGTCTGAAAAAATTTTAATGAATACCGAAAAATACGCTTCAATAATAGCTATTCAAGGCATGGAACCGGAAAAGTATTCTGATGTCTTTAAGAAACTC
>CANFQR010000081.1 GCA_947449125.1 Bacteroidota bacterium
AAACAACGAAAATTTTATTTGATTATGCAGCTTCACAAACACCTCTCTAAAACCAAAGTTTGAATTTTCATAGATCTCTTTTTTTTCTTGGTAAGTACTTTGTAGCCACGAGTCAATAGATAAAACAGGGTTTTCAGAAATAACAATATCACCATGTAATGGCCAAATTTTAATTAATTTTAATTGAGATTGTATTAACGGGAAAAACAATACAGCAAATATTAATACCAATAAACCATTTTTTAGTATGTTAATATTTGCCTTCATTAAAATCTAAAATAGATAAATGGATTAAATCCTGTTGATGTTATAGATGCTACCGACAACAAAAACAATAAAATTGCAATGGGAAAAAAAGTCAAATGCTTTTTGACAGAAAATGAATTAAAATAAACTTCATTTTGAAGTCTTTGAGTGAAAGGTACGACCGTAAAAAATGAAATAATAATAGCTACAATAAAATAAAATGTAAAATCTGCACTAAACTGATACGGCATATTAAAATTAAATTCGAACATTTTTAACAAGTAATGCCAGGCGTCGTTTATTTTTTCTGTTCTGAAAAATATCCAACCAATGTTTACAATAAAAAAAGTAATTAATACACTCCAAAATTTTCCCATTTTATCTAATACTTTCCCAAAAAAAGCACGTTCAATTACCAAAAAAAATCCATGAAACGCACCCCAAAAAACAAAACTCCAACTTGCGCCATGCCACAAACCCGAAGCTAAAAACACCAGCCATAAATTTAAATACAGCCTTTGTTTACTTACTTTATTACCTCCTAACGGTATGTATAAATAATTTTTCATCCAACTGCCCAAAGTCATATGCCATCTGCGCCAAAAATCGGTTATACTTTGTGACACATAAGGATTGTTAAAATTTTCAGGAAAACTAAACCCCATCATTCTTGCCAAACCAATTGCCATATCGCTGTATCCGCTAAAATCAAAATATATCTGAAAGGTATATGCCAAACTTCCAACCCAAGCTGTTAGTGTATCAAGCTCCTCATATTTACACCCAAAAACCATATCGGCCACCATGCCCATTTGATTTGCAATTAATACCTTCTTCCCTAACCCAATTGCAAAGCGGTAAAAACCTAATAATTTATCATCAATATTATTGGGCCTATCTGATAATTGATCTGCCAGTTCATGATAACGAATAATTGGCCCTGCAATAAGTTTTGGAAATAAAATTATGTACAACTGATAATCCCAAAATTTAATTAATGGTTTATGAACTCGTCTATAAACATCTACAACGTATGTTATGGTTTCAAATGTGTAAAATGAAATGCCAATAGGTAAAATTAATTTTGTCCATTGTATCTGCCTAAAATCGAAAACTGACAAAAAACCATTTACGTTTTCAATAAAAAAATTGCAATATTTAAAATAAAACAATAAGCCAAGATTAACAGACACAGAAATCAACAATATCACTTTTCTACGAATTTCTTTTTCTGTTTTATCCATTAATTGCACCAAATAAAAATCAAGAAGTGTTGTAAATAAAATAACAAAAATAAATTTTGGCGCTCCCCAAGAATAAAAGAAAATACTACCAGCTAAAATAACTGCATTTTTGTACTTTTTACCAACACTAAAAGAGGTTAACAAAAAAAAAAGGCAAAAAATAAAGTAAAAATATTATACTGCTAAAAACCATTAATAATTGTGTTGCTAAGATAAACTTAATTTATTAACCATTCTTTTGCGAATAAACAAACAAGCGATAAAAAATACTATTTTTGACGCTTTAAATCAAACCTCTATGAGCAACCAAAAACCTGAAGATTTTTTTAAAAATATTATTTCTCACAGTAAAGAATACGGCTTTATTTTTCAAAGTAGTGAAATTTATGATGGGTTAAGCGCTGTTTATGATTATGGTCAATTAGGCGCCGAATTGAAAAAAAATATTCGTGATTATTGGTGGAAGGCCATGGTTCAATTAAACGAAAATATAGTTGGAATTGACGCTGCTATTTTTATGCATCCTACAACTTGGAAAGCTAGCGGACACGTAGATGCATTTAACGATCCGTTGATTGATAATAAAGACAGTAAAAAACGATACAGAGCAGACGTTTTAATTGAAGAACATGTTGCAAAACTTGAAGACAAAATAAATAAAGAAGTAGAAAAAGCATCCAAACGATTTGAAAATTTTGATGCAGTAATGTTTAAATCTACAAATGCCCGTGTTAAAGAATATCAAGAAAAAATTGATGCCATTAATCTACGTTTTAAAACTGCTCTAAACGACAATAATCTTTCAGAAGTAAAGCAACTAATTATTGATTTAGAAATTGTTTGTCCTATTAGTGGCAGCAGAAACTGGACAGATGTGAGACAATTTAATTTAATGTTTAGCACATCCATGGGTTCAGTCTCTGAAGAAGGAAATACCATATACCTGAGACCGGAAACAGCACAAGGAATTTTTGTAAATTATTTAAATGTTCAAAAAACCGGACGAATGAAAATTCCGTTTGGTATTGCACAAACCGGTAAGGCCTTTAGAAATGAAATTGTAGCCAGACAATTTATTTTTAGGATGCGCGAATTTGAACAAATGGAAATGCAGTTTTTTGTGAGACCAGGAACAGAAATGCAATGGTACGAGCATTGGAAACAGGCACGTTTAAATTGGCATTTATCATTAGGCTTAGGAGCAGACAAATACCGTTTTCACGACCATTTAAAATTAGCACATTACGCAAATGCTGCATCCGATATTGAACATCAATTTCCTTTTGGTTTTAAAGAGCTGGAAGGAATTCACAGCAGAACGGATTTTGATTTAAAGCAACATGAAGAATTTTCAGGAAAAAAATTACAGTATTTTGATCCGGAATTAAATCAAAGTTATGTTCCTTATGTTGTTGAAACATCGGTTGGTTTAGATCGTTTATTTTTAGCTGTTTTATCTTCTGCTTTAAAAGAAGAAGCTTTAGAAAATGGCGACACACGTTCTGTTTTAAGCCTGCCGGCTGCGCTTGCCCCATACAAAGCCGCTATTTTTCCTCTAGTTAAAAAAGATGGTTTACCCGAATTAGCAGAGAGCATTATGTCCAACCTTAAATTTGATTTTATGTTGGCTTATGATGAAAAAGATACCGTTGGAAAACGTTACAGAAGACAAGATGCTATTGGAACTCCATTTTGCATTACGGTTGATCATCAAAGTTTAGAAGATAAAACGGTTACCATCCGTAACAGAGATACTATGCATCAAGAACGTGTTCCTATTGAACAACTGCATACTATTTTAACAGAAAAAACTAGCGTACAGAGTTTATTAAAGACACTTTAATTTATTTGACAATAGTAAATGTTGAAATTGTCACTAAATAAAAAAGCCTCTCATTACTGAAAGGCTTTTAAATAGAAGTTTAAACAATTAAGCTAACTTAACGTTAACAGCATTTAAACCTTTTTTTCCTTCTTGGATTTCAAATATTACATTGTCATTTTCACGAATATCTTCTTTTAATCCTGATGCGTGAACAAATATTTCTTGTCCACCGTCTTCTTTAATAAATCCAAAACCTTTTGCTTCGTTAAAGAATTTTACTACTCCTGTTTTCATTTTTTTGTTGTTTTTTGCTCTGTTTTTTTTTTTTTGCAGAACTGGTTATTTATTTGTTTTATTATTTCTGTATCTATAATTAATTAAATGGATGAGTAGATACAACCTCAATATTTTTCTTTATTAACTTATTAATATCTTTTAAATAAGTCATTTCCTCGCTGGTACAAAACGACATGGCAACTCCTGCCTCTCCAGCTCTTCCGGTTCTACCAATTCTGTGAACGTATGTCTCTGCCTGTTCAGGAATTTCATAATTAATCACATGCGATAGTTTATCTACATCAATTCCTCTTGAAGCAATATCTGTTGCAACTAAAATTCGAATTGATCTATTCTTGAATCCTTTTAATGCTCTTTCTCTTGCGCCCTGCGATTTATTTCCATGAATAGCCTCTGCCGAAACTCCCATACTGTTTAAGTCTTTTGCAACCTTGTCCGCACCACGCTTTGTTCTTGTAAATACTAAGGCATGTTCAATTTTTCCATTATTAATTACATGTTTTAGCAACAAACGTTTATTTTCTTTTTTAACATAATAAACGGTTTGAGTAATTAAACTTGCCGTAGATGAAAAAGGTGTTACCGAAACGCTAACAGGGTTATGAAGAATTGTATTAGCAAGCTTCATTATTGAAGGCGTTGCAGTTGCCGAAAAAAACAGAGTTTGACGTTTAGTTGGCAATTTCGCAATAACCTTTTTAATGTCATTAATAAATCCCATGTCTAACATCCTATCTGCCTCATCTAACACAAAATGCTCTACATGATTTAATTTTATATAACCTTGATTAATGAGGTCTAATAAACGGCCTGGAGTTGCCACTAACACATCAACACCTCTTTTTAATGCTGTAACCTGATGCAACTGCGAAACCCCGCCAAATATAGTACAATGCGAAATTCCTAAATTATGTCCATAAGCTAAAAAGTTATCGCTTATCTGAGAAGCTAGTTCGCGTGTTGGCGCCAATACGAGTGCTTTAATTGTGCGTGGTTTGGATTGATCTTTTTTACTTTCTAACAATTGTAAAATTGGTAACGCAAAAGCTGCCGTTTTTCCGGTGCCGGTTTGTGCGCATCCAAAAATATCTTTACCCGATAAAATATGAGGAATTGATTGCTCTTGAATTGGTGTAGGTTCTGAATAGCCTTTTTTATCTAATGCTAGAACTAAAGGTTTAATAAGTTTTAAATTTGAAAATGTCATTAATTGTTTTTAGTGTGTAAATTTTCAGCATGAATTTCATCACGCATAGTTATGTTTAATCTAAGAAAAGTGTAAAATTTACCGAATTGCAATTAAGTTGTTACAAACGTGATTGAGATACAATCTTCTAAAGAAGTTCACAAATATAAACATTTTATTAACAGGGCAAGTTTTTATTTTGCCAATAAGGGTTAATATTTAATTGCTTGAATAATCTATATGTCAGAAAGATCTTTACCTCTGTCCTCTATACTCTCTTCAATATCAATATAGGGCGCTTCTATAATTTCTTGGTTTAGTGATTTACGATGAATAGACAATAAAATTGCCGGCAATAAAATTAAATTGGTAAACATGGACATAAGCAAAGTTAATGAAACCAAAACACCTAATGCGGCTGTTCCGCCAAAACTTGATGCAGAAAAAATAGCGAAACCACAAAACAAAATAATAGATGTATAAATCATACTTAATCCGGTATCTTTAATTGCTGAGGAAATTGCTGCTGACGCTGCCTTTTTGTGTTTTTTAAATTCCTGGCGGTATTTAGTTAAAAAATAAATTGTTCCATCGGATGAAATACCAAATGCAATACTAAAAATTAAAATTGTTGAGGGTTTAAACCTAATGTCAAGAAAACCCATAATTCCAGCTGTAATAACCAATGGAATTAAACAAGGTAATTTTGACAAAATAATAATTCTCACCGAACGGAATAAGGCTATACCTACTATTGCAATTAAAATAATTTCAATTAATAAACTCTCTAATAAATTAGATAATAGATAATCGTTGTTTTTTAAAAAAACCAAACTATGTCCGGTGGTACTTACCTTATAGTCTCTAGGATCGAAAATAGAGTCAATCTTAGGACGGATTTCACTCATTAAAGTTTTCATTTTTTTAGAACCAATATCTGCTACCTGATAACTCACTCTGGTAATTTGTTTAGAGCTGTCAATAAATGTCTGCAAACGATTATTTTGTCCTTTAACTGATCCCGAATATTCCGACAACGTTTTTAAATCCCCAATGCCGGGCAATGAATAATATTTAGAATTGCCATCATTATATGCCTGATAAGAAAATTTTATTCCTTCTACAATAGATAATGGTTTTGAAAATATTGGATATTCTGCTAATGTTTTTTGCAATAATTTAATTTTATAAATTGCCTTTGCATTATTTGCAAATAAACCATTTGGTTTCTTCGTATCAATAGAAATTTCAAATGGCAATACGCCTTTAAAATTAGACTCAAAAAAGCTAAGGTCGCTATATACAGGATCATCTTCTGGTAAATCATCCACTACATATCCATTCATATCTATGAAAGTCATTCCCCATAAGGCTATTAATGTTATGATTATGGTTGTTACATAAATAGATTTTCGGTGGTTTTGAACCAAGTGATCTATTATTGTAAGTGCTTTATTAATACGCTTACCTTCTTGATGTTTTGTATGTTTTGGTTTTGGACTTGGTAAATAATTTAATATAACCGGAATTAAAATTAATGTTATTAAATAAGTGGCCATTACACTAATTGCTGCAACAACGCCAAACTCTACCAACATTGAACTTTTTGTAAAATACAATACACCAAAACCAATCGCAGTTGTAATATTGGCAAGAAATAAAGTAACTCCTATAGTTTCAATACTTCTGGCTAATGATTTTATTTTATTACCATGTGCAGTAAACTCACTTTGATATTTGTTAATTAAGAAAATGCAATTTGGCAAGCCAATTACCATAATTAATGGTGCTATTAAGCCAGACAGCACGGTAATTTTGTATCCAAACAAATACATTATCCCTATAGACCATATTACTCCAATTACAACTACAATTAATGAAAAAAACACGGTAGAAAAAGTTCTGAAAAACATCCAAAGTATAATTGCCGTTACAATTACC
>CANFQR010000082.1 GCA_947449125.1 Bacteroidota bacterium
GAAACTTTTGGGCTTCAAATTAAGTAATGTAGATGCTAATGCAAATTTGTACGTTGAGACATTTCTACCAAAAAGAAATATAGTACGGATCGTAGAAACAACAGATTCATCTGAGTTATAAAACTCTTGAATAATTGTTTTCATAATAATAAACCATAACTAATTTATAATCCCAATCCCCAGTTAATTATTAAAATGCAATTTGACGCTTTGTCCGTTTAAACCAAACTCAATTGAATCGGCAAGATTTTTCATTAAAAACACACCTCTGCCACTTAATTTATCAATATTTTCGGGGTCGGTTGGGTCAGGCAGGTTTAAAAAATCAAAGCCTTGACCCTCATCAGTTATTGAAAAAATTAATTGTTTCTCGGTATTTTGAAAATCAATATGTACAAATTTATCCGGATTGTTTTTGTTTCCATGACAAATAGCATTGTTTACGGCCTCGGTTACAGCAATTAAAATATTACCATATGAATCTTCTTTAACATTACAAACCTGACAAACATTATCAATTAAATCCTCCACAAGCCTTAATTGGTCTGGGTTGGATTGTATTTTTAATGTTTCTTGCACGGTTTGAGCCATCATTTATTTATTCTATTAAAATAATTAGTTACTTTTTCTTTATAATATGGCGTTAAACTTGGCGGAACAGTGTTTAACAACTCCATTTCTTTTTCTTTGACCCTTTTATACTCTAAAAATTGATTTGGGTTGCTTAAAATCAAATTTTTTGCTTCATTACTCTTTCGTTGCTCATCCTGCTCGCGTTCCCGTTCTGCTTTTTCGCTTTCTAATAATTTACTTAAAATATCTTGTTGTCGTCTCATTGTTTCGTTTGAAATTTGTTTGTTAACAAGGTCTTTTTCGGTTTGCTCCATTAAATCGGCCAAATTACCTCCAGGATTTTTTCCCTTATTCTTTAATTTGTCCATCATTTCTTGCATTTGCCTTCTTAATGCCTCTTGCTGCGCGGCCATTTTTGCAAACTGTTCGCTGCTACCGGGCATCATTAACCCACTACTACCATTTTGCCCCATACCTGGTTTTTGTCCTTTTTTATCGCCGGGTTTTTCTCCAGGCTTTTCACCGGGTTTTTCGCCTTTTTCCATGGCATTCTTCAATTGCTGCATTTGCTGATTTAATTGCTCCTGAAGCTTTTTCATGCTTTGAATGCTTGGCTTATCTGAAGGTTTAGAGCCTTTACCCGCTCCTGGCTTTTTACACTTACCACTACTGCCTTTTTGCTGTTGCTTCATTTGGTTTTGCATTTGCTCAAGTGCCTCATTTAATAGCAATGCCAAATTATTTACCGAAGTCATTGTAGATTGCATTCTCATGGTTCCCTCGCCAATATTTCGTTCAGCTAATGCCTGTACTGTTTTATTCATGTTTAAATTGATGGCGCTTATTTCACGATTAACCACAGCACTAATCTGAGGGGCACGTTTACTAAGAGCCAATAAACTATCTTCAATAATTTTACTATCGTCTTTTAATTTGTTTTGTTGTTTCGGAATATCAACGTATTGAGGGTTATCAATTCTTGTTTTAGGTAATTTTTTTATTAGTTCTTCTTGTGCAAACGATAGGTTCACCAAATTTTCTAATATTTGACGAAGCGCCTCAGCATTTTCTTCTGCCTGTTTGCTTTCATTTTCGCTCATCGCATTTTCTAACTCTTCCTTCATCTCCTGAAGTTTATCGCTGGCATTTTTTTGTGATTTGGCCGATTCTTTTTTATTATTCTTACCTAATTGTTCCGAGCTTTTCGACATTTCCTTATTTATCTCGTTTTGCTTTTGTTCGGTTTTAGGCATTGCATTAGGTTCTTCAAGTTCCTTGTTTTTTTGTTCGAGTTCTTTTAAATCTTTTGTCAGATTTTCGAATTGTTTTTTAATGTCTTCCTGTTTTTTTTCAAGCTCTTTGTTGTCTATCTTTTTATTGCTTTCCTTGTCACTTTGATTTTTATCATCTTTTTTATTTTCAGTTTCTTTCGTTAAATCGTCTTGCTTCTTTTTCAGATCGTCAATTTTTTCAATTGCATCCATCATTTTTTTCTCGAGTTCAAGTTGTTTAAAAGCTTCAAGATTTCTGTCTAACTCCTTTTCAATATCTTTATTAGATAATTTTAATTCTTCCAGTTTTTGCTGCACTTCATTTTTATCAAGCTTTTCGAGCATTTTATTAAGTTCATCAAATAACTTTTTAAGTTCGGGGGTCATCACATTTTCAAACAGTTGTTCTAATTGCTTTTGTTTTTCAAGTATTGACTCGTCAGTTTTTGAGAATTCATTCTGCTGTTTATTGTTAATCTCATTTTCTTTTTTGACTTCTTCAATTTTATTTTGAAGCTCTTGTTGCTTTTTTAAAACATCTTCCAATTTCTTTTTTTCTTCGTAACCCAGCTGTTTTTTATCATTTATTTTTTTTGAAAGTTCATTAACATCTTTTTGAAGTTGGTTAGCCTTTTTGATGCTTTCTTCTAAATCATTTTTTATTTCCGAATTGTTTTTTTCAGTTTTTTCATTGGCCTCATCTTTTGTAGGTGCTTTAAATGTCATTAGTTGTGTTTTAGCAGATTTAGAGCCATTTACCCCATCATTATCAAAAACTTCAAAATAATATTCTATTTTATCACCGGGTTTTAAATTAAACTGTCCGGCATCTAGATAATAAAAATAAGGTTGTACAATTTGATTTTTAATCAGATTAATGGGATAATTTCCATTTAATTCTGTAGGCTTTCCTGATGAATCTGAACTTATTTTTTTATAATTAAAATACAATGCTTTAAATCCGTAATCATCTTTAATTTGACCACTGAAGTAAATATTTTTTATGTTTAGAGAATCTGCTTCTTGGTTTACATCTATTGTTGGAAACTGGTCGGGAATAACATTAATATTATAATTTACCGAATCAGATTCATTTATTACAAATTGATTAACTGCCTTGATAGTATATGCATTGCTTTCTAAAAATTTACGTGAAAAATGAAATTGAGTAGTATTTATTTTTTTGGGATTAGCTAAACTATCATTAAATCTGATTTTTAGTCCGTCTGCATTTTTTGTGTTAAACACCCAATTTACTTTAGTGCCTTGTGGGATTTGAAAGTCGCCAGTATTAGCAATATTTTCGTTGGGCTTATTTAAATACGAGGGATATATTAATTCTAAATTAAACTGAACTATTACGGGTTTAGGTAATACTTTTAATTCATATGTTTTAGAATTAAAACCTGCAGCGCTAAATTGAAAATTAATATTAGACTGAACATTAGGAAACGTGTATTTAAATAGAACGTTATTTTCTTTTTCAAGTTTATATTCTATACCATTAATATTTACAAAAACTTCGTTTGGCAATTGATTGCCTGTAACTTTTAACTCAAGTTTAAAATCTTGCGATTGTAAGGCTTGTAAATTAGTATTAAGGATTTCGAACTGGAAAGGCATTTCTTGTTCGTAATAGGTTTGATAATTTACAATACGCTCGGTGCTTTTGGTAATTACTTGAGGCCAAAGGATCAAAATAACAAATGTTACTATAAGTAATGGTAAAATAAATTTTAAATATTTTTTATTTTCGGCAATGTTTATTGCTGTAGCAAACGGCACAGGCTTTAAATCGTTAATTTTTTGATTTATACTTGCCATTAATAATTCATCAGATCCGCTTAATAACTGATTGTTTTGTAATTGTAAAACATTAAGCAACTTATCTTGAACATTAGTAAAATGATTTCCAATAATAGCCGCTGCCTGATTGTAGGAAATAATTTTACCTATTTTGTTTAATTTAAGTAATGGAATTGCTATAAGTTTTATAAAAATAAAAACTGAAGTAAATAAAAAACCAAAAAATAAAACTCCCCTAATAAGTGAATTGAATTCGCCAAAGTATTCAAGAAAAACCATGGTTAAAAAACCACCAAGTAAAATTGAACCTGAATAAAGAACACCTTTTATTAACTGATTTTTATAGAATTTACGAATAAATTCGTCCAGTTTATTTATTAATATGTTGTCTTGAACACTCATTTAAAGGGCGTTGTTATTATTTTATTAATATACAACTAAAACCAACTTAAGCAATACACAAATATAATAAAGCATGCGCTTTTTAATTGCTTTAAAGTGTTAAATAGTGATTTTGGAATTTAAAAACTAAAGTTCTTTTTTTAAACAATTTGAAACTATTTTCTAATTATCATTTTCAAAAGACCATTTAGCATCCTCTATAATTTGCTGTTCAACTGTAACATTATTGGCATTGGCCTTTTTTCTGATTTCTTTCATCCAGGTTTCATCCTTTTTTATTCTTTCTACTATTTGCTCAATTGTCTCTTTTGGCTCTGCTAATTCATCACTTAAAACATATTCAGCATCCATTTTTAATTGTGCTTCAACGCTTACCTTATTTTCATCCGCTTTTTTAACAATGCTTTCCATCCAACTCTGATTATTTTTTATATCATTAATAATTTCACTAATGCGTTTAGAATTATCATTACAAAATAATTTATAGGCCGCATCTGTAAAGCCATATGGGAACATGTAAAACGTAGCTTCTGTTGCAATTAACAAAATTACATCGCGCTTTGCCAGTGAGGCGCTTAAATTCAGTTTCTTAACTTCCTCACGTTTTTCATTTCGTATTAATTGTGTTTTGTTATAAAACCAATATTCATCTTCTTTAAAAAAATGAATGGGCAAATTATCCCCAACCAAGCACCACCAATAGCTGTCGCCAATAACAAGCACATCTGGCTTTACATTATTTTTGTTTGTTTTAAATTTATAAACCGGATAAGGATTTGCATCCAGCTCTAATGTTAATAATAAGTTTGTAAGTTCACCAACATCAAAATCATTTCCTTTTAAACGTGTATTGTAATTTACAATTGAAATATCAAAATCAGGTAAACTTATGTTTCTTTTTTTCTCGATGTATTTTAAGATGGTATCCATTCCTAAACTCATACCATAATGATTCCAATGTGTTCCGTATTTTGGATACACTTTATGTTTAAATTTATTTTTATTGTTAAAGAACCACTTATTTAAGTCAATAAAATTTATATCGTGCTGAATAAATGCCTTGGCAAATGAGTTATAATTTGTACTGTCTTTTTTATTAGCAAGGTATCTGTCAGGTATTAATTCTGGATAAAAAGAGGCTTTGCCGGGTGCAAACACAACAATTAAATCTTTTCCTCTTGCTTTTAAAGAATCTTGGAGCCTTTTTATTTTTGTAGCCTCGCTGTTAATTTTTGAAAAACCTATAAAGTTTTTACCGGTATAATCATCTATATACGATTCAATAAATAACTCGTTCTGTTTCCCTATAACAACTCCAGGAGCTTTTGAAATTTTAAAAAAATCAAATTGAATTTGATTATAACATCTTATTAACCAAGGCCTAAAGCCAAAATTATCATTTATATATTTTACATACTCATCCTGCCATTTCATGCTCCAATAACCTTCCTTTTTTAAAACCGGTTTTCCTGAAATTGTTGTTCCTTTTAATTGTTCTTCCTCAAAAAAACTATAATTAAACTGCAGTATAGGAAGCAGCAAAGCAATTGAAATTATAATACCTAGTTTATATTTTAATATTTTCTGCATTAAAATCTAAAATATATAAAAGGGTTAAATGTGCTAGATGAAATTGAAGCAACACAATAATAAAACAAAATTATACTGCAAACAGTTGCTATAACATATCCGATTGATGAGTAATTAGAAAAATATATTTTATTTTGAATATATTTTCCTGATTTGGTTAGCGTAAAAAACGAAAATAAGCATGCCAGCACAAAAAACAATTTTAATTCGTTATTAACATAAATGTAATTAATATCGAAATTAAAAGACAGCAACTTAACTATAAATGTAGCACTATAAGTAAATGAATCTGCTCTAAAGAAAACCCAGCCAAAAGAGACTAATAAAAATGTAATGATTAATGGTATAACTTTTGGAAATTTAGTATAAGCTTTTAATAAAAATAAACGCTCAACTATTAATAATAAACCATGATAAATACCCCAAAAAATAAATGTCCAGGCGGCGCCGTGCCAAAAGCCGGAAATTAAAAACACCAACCATAAATTAAAAAATAATTTTAATTTGGAAGCTACCTTGTTGCCTCCTAACGGAATGTATAAATAATTTTTCATCCAGGCACCCAATGTTATGTGCCACCTGCGCCAAAACTCAGTAACAGTGAGAGATGTATAAGGGTTGTCAAAATTTTCAGGGAATTTAAATCCTAACATTTTACCCATACCAATTGCCATGTCGCTGTATCCACTAAAATCAAAATAAATTTGAAATGTATAAGCAAACATCCCTAACCAGGCCATAGGGGTATTTAATTCGGTTAAACTTGTGTTAAACACCTTATCTGCAAAAGTAGCCATGGTGTTTGCGATTATTACTTTTTTACTTAACCCTATAACAAATCTATAGAATCCTGTTAGCACATCATCTATAGTTTCTTTTCCAATTCGTCCGTTAATTTGTTCTGATAA
>CANFQR010000083.1 GCA_947449125.1 Bacteroidota bacterium
AAAGTAAATCCAGAAAACCAACACATTGATTCATTAAGAACACGATTAAAACAATTAAATGCAACATCAAATAATGTCAACTTTAACGATACATTGCGTATAAATACGTTGATACATTTGAGCGTTGAATATGCATTACTTAAAGAGCATTCAAAAGCAATCAAATATGCTAATATTTCAAAATTAATTTCAGAAAAATTAGTAGCTGTATTTAAAAATTCAATCGCAAAAAAATGGCTAGCAAATACTATTCAAAGCATTGGTTTTGTTTTTGAAAAACAAGAAAATTATGCCATAGCTATAGGACAATATAAAAAAGAATTAGAACTCAGACAGGAAAATGGAGATAAAGCTATTCTGGCAAAGTGTCTAAATAAAATAGGAGAATTAAATATTCTTCAGGATAATATTGATGACGGATTAGATTATTATTTTAAGGCCCTAACGCAAGCTGACGAGCTAAACTTTAAAAAAAATTGTTTGCCAATTTACACCAATATAGGGCATGCCTATAAAAGGAAAAAACTATTTACAAAATCTTTAAATTACTATAACAAGGCGCTATTGATTGCTAAATCGATAAACAACAACATTTATATTGCCGAAGCTTTATCAAATATTGGAATAGTTTATGCTGAGTTTGGAAACAACAAAATTGCCAAAGATTATTTTTTTAAGTACTTAAACACTTCCATTTCTTCTAACAATAAAAAGAACAAGGCACAGGCTTATTTAAATCTTTCTAATATTTATGAAAAAGAAAACAACTTACCCGAGGCTATTGAAGCTAAAAACAAGGCGCTTAAACTATTTGAAGAAATTGGTAATCACTCCGATATAGCCTCTGTTTTAGCAAATATTGGCGCATCTTATTTAAACATTGCAAAAACAACCAAAAACAAACGTGTTCAACAAGCTAATAACACGGCGGCAAATAATTTTTTAAATAAGGCATTAAAGTTATTTCAAGCCTTAGGACAAATTGAAAACATAAGCGAAACTTATTTTAAGATTTCAGAAATTGAAAACATAAATCAAAATTTCAACTCTTCATTAAACAACTATAAATTACATGTAAAATACCATGATAGTTTATTGAAATTATTAGATAGTGAAAGAAGCATTCGAGCTGAAATAAATTATGAATTTACGCGTAAAGAAAATGCGGTAAAAGCAGAACAAGAAAGAAAAGAAGAACAAGCCAAAAAAGAAAAAGACAAACAGCAATCTATTTTAAATTTATTTGTAGTTGCTTTTATCTTCATGATAGTATTAATTATAGTGATTTTAAAAAATAACCGTGCCAAACAAAAAGCCTATAAAATAATTTCGGAACAAAAAATTGAGGTAGAGCACCAAAAAAGTTTAATAGAAAAAAATCGAAGTCAAATTTTAGCTAGCATTAATTACGCTAAACGAATTCAGGAGTCAATTTTAATTTCAGAAGAAAAAATAATTCAAGAAATTCCTGAATTTTTTATAAGCTATCTGCCAAAAGACATTGTGAGCGGAGATTTTTACTGGTTTTCTAAACAACAACATGAATCGTTTATTGTCTTAGCAGACTGCACAGGTCACGGAGTGCCGGGTGCCTTTTTAAGTATGGTAGGCAGCACATTATTAAATGAAATAATAAATCATAATAAAGTTAATGACCCTGCAAAGATTATTAGCAAATTAAGTGATGGATTAAAAAGTACACTTATAAATAAACCTGATTTGGAGTTTAATTCAGACGGCATGGACATTTCTATTTGTAAGATTAATCACAACACTAAAAAATTATATTTTGCCGGAGTTAATCAATCTATTTTTATTGCCCGTAGCGGAAAAGTTACGGAAATACCTCCACAAATAAATTCAATTCAAGGCATTTTCGACATTAATGAAGCAACTAAAATTTACAGCGAAGAAATAAATTTAAATGGAACTGAAACAATTTACTTAACATCTGATGGCTATCTAGATCAAATTGGCGCAACAACAAATAAAAAATTTTTAGCGGCCCGTTTTTCAGACCTAATTTGCGAGATTAGTGATAATGCGACAAAAGTGCAGAAAGAAAAAATAGAATCTAATTTAAAAAGCTGGAAAAGAGATTTAAAACAAACTGACGATATACTTGTAATTGGTTTTAAAATTTAAATTTCTTTATAATCAAAACTTAAACTGGTTAATTTTTCAAATCTCTGGCCTGTTTGAAACATATCTGTATCGCCTTTATCGTAACACCATGTAACAAAAACCTTAGTTGACGTTGCAAGTTGATCAAACAACAATATTACTTTCATAAGTTGTTTAATTGATGATGTGTTTAAATAATCAAAATGAAAATTAACTTTTGTTTCTGGGGCAGGAAGAGATTTATAGTTATTAATAAAAATAAGTAACTGCTCATAAAACACTATTGCGTTTTCGGGCAATGAGCGTTTAGAAATATCGAAAATACCATTTTGCGCATCAAAAAAAACATATGGAGTATCTTCAGTAGCATCTAATTTTAGAATTGTCATTATTCCTAATAATTTATGTTGGCTTTAATAATTACAAATTTTTTATCGTCTGAGAATGGATGTATATCTAATTCAATTTTGTTTTTACTTTTTGCTCTTATATCAACAAAACCAAGCCCTGCTGAGTTATTACTATCATCGTTTTCTAAAACAAGGGTCTCTAAATACAAATCAGTAATTTCTATGTCGTTTAATGAATTAACATGCTCTAATTTTTTACTTAACTCTGCAAGTTTAACATCAGTAACGTAATTACCCGTAATAAACGAACAAACATTACCTTTATTTGAAACCATAAACATTCCTGGCCGGTCATCATTATTGTTAATTCCCGCCGCATGAAAAGCAATATTTTGAAGTAATTCAATCATAATAGAGACAGCAGTTTTTCTGAAGGCGAAATTTTCTGTTAAATACATACTTATTTCAGCCATGGACAATAAACTTTTTACGTTTTCATGTTTAAACTGACCTTGAAAAAAAACTTTTAAATTATTTTCATGAACAACCTTATGAATTGTTTTTATAATTTGATGATTATATGTTATTTCGTTTGAGCCAATATTTGCAGAAATATCAGTTATTTTAGTTTGAAAATAGAAGTATGAATTTTTTTCGTTAATCTTCTCGAAGCCATAAGAAAGTTTATTTCCGCTTTTTCTAACCATCTCAATTAAGCCAAGTCCTGCCCCTCCCTTTTCGGAAAAACCACTAGCACTTAAAACTTCATGCTGATAGTTTTTTAAATCCTCTTGATTTAATGAGTTTACTTTATCAAGCTTTTCTGATAAAGGCAAAATCTTATCGTTTTCTATTGTATTTGCTGATCCAACTAAATAACCATCTTTAAGTTTATGTATAGAGAAAAAACTTTCAGCATCAGTTAAATCTATTTCAGTGCTTTTGTGCCTAGTTAAATTTTGTAAAGATTCAACTATAATAAAGTAAACTTTCTTTTTAATTTTTAGGCTTTCACTTTCAACATCCAGATTAGTCTCCGACAGGGCAAGAATTTTGTCGGTTAATGTACTTGTAAAAGCCCCATGATATGCATAACTAAGCTGATAACTGTTTAACAGTTTAAACAAGTCTGCTATCGATAAATATTTATTACCCTGAGTAATAGGTTAAGTTTATCAAACTTAATACATAAAAACTATAAATAAAATGTTTTCATTTAAAAAATCAAAGAAGTTATTAAGCCAATTATTTTAATAATTATTAGGTAATCAGATTTTTATCGTGTTTAAATATTAATTACCTTTTGTATACTTACACTTGTCTAATAATGCCGATATATGAATATTACGTTTAAAAAGTTGTTCCTGTTTTGTGTTTTTTTATTCTTGGTTACAGGAGGATACTCTCAAAAAACTAACCAATTAAGCAATGACACTTTAAAATTTATTTCTGATTTAAAAAATTACTTCAACGACAATACATCTAACAAGAGTGAAACAGATGCTGCTCTAAAAAAAATTGCAAAGTATTGGGAAGATAATTATCTGGCAGGTAATTATAAACAAACAATAATTGGTACCTGTAACTCTCTCGCGGCAAAACGATTAAAACCATACCTGTTTTTTATCCCATACTTTGAAGCAGTTTATGCGTCCCTAGAGAGTAATATCTCATCTGAAAAATTTAATAATTGGCAAACTTGCTTAGATAAAATATTAACCAAAAAAAGTATAAACGGACTTCAAGAAATTATTGCTTTAGGCGAAACAATGTTTAATTATAATGCATTTTATAAAAAATCATCTTACATATATTATGCTTACGAACCAAATTATAAATTTGAATACGACACTACACTTAAAATTATTTTTAATGATATAACTTTAATTGGTATAAACCCCAGGGGTGATAGTATTGCAATTGAAAACACAAATGGTACTTACTACCCAAACACTGATAATTTTATTGGAAAAGGCGGTAAAATAAGCTGGAAACGTTGTGGTTTAAATGACGATGTTTACACGACCATAAAAAAATACACAATTGAATGTAGAACTGGCGCTTACTCAAGCGATTCGGCAGTTTTTACAGGTAAACAATTTTTTGATAAACCTCAAGTTGGTAAATTTTCGGACAGAATAATTACCGAAAATGGTGAAATAACTTACCCTCGATTTGATTCATACAGTAAGCGTTTAACTGTTAAAGATATTTATCCAGATGTTGATTACGAGGGCGGCTTTGGTATCCGTGGGCCAAAATTTGTAGGCTCAGGTACTACAAGTAATCCTGCAAAAATAGTTTTTAAACGTAACGGCCAGAAATTCTTGGAAGTAAGCGCCAGAGCATTTGGCATGAATAAAGAAAAAATTGTTGCTAACCCTGGTATTATTAAGTTTTTTCTAAATAAAGATTCTATTTATCATCCGGGACTAAGTTTTACTTACCAAATTGATAAACGACTTATTACAATTTTAAGAGGCGAAGACGGCATTCAAAAAACTCCATTTACCAATACTTTTCATAAATACGATATGTATTTTGAACAGATTTTATGGCAATTGGATGAACCTAAAATAACCTTTAACTTCTTGCCAAACAACTTGCAGGGGGAGGCCTATTTTGAATCGACAGATTTTTTCACGTTAGAAAAAGCCGAATCATTAAAAGGGAAAGAAAATAGTAGTCCGGTATTAAAAATGATAGAATACTATAACGCAATGAACAAACCCAAAGAGTTTTCGGTTGTCGATTTTGCAAAACACATCAAATATCTCGCTGTAGATTTAAGACCTGTCATTTTTAAAATGGCTGTTTTTGGTTTAATTTATTTTAATCCTGAAACAGACATGATTATTGTAAAACAAAGATTACTTGATTTTGCAGATAATTTAAAACACAAACACGATTATGATATTATTACGTTGCATTCTGTTATTCAAGGGCAAGATAATGCCTCATTAAACCTCTTAAACTACGATATTACAATTCGAGGAGTTAAAAACGTGTTGTTAAGCGACACTCAAAAAGTATTTATTTTCCCTAAAAAAGGAGAAATGACCCTAAAAAAAACAGAGAGTTTTTATTTAACGGTACTGTATCTTCCGGTAAATTTGAGTTTTTAGGTAAAGATTTTATTTTCGATTATGAGGAATTTAAAATTAAAATGAAAACTATCGATTCGATTAAAATTTTTACTGAAGCTTTTGAACCAGATGTTAATGGAAACATTCCATTTAAAAAAGTGCAAACTCTTATCGAAAATGTTAATGGTGAATTAAGAATTGATGCTCCTAAAAATAAAAGCGGATGGGGAAGAGCAACTACTTTTCCTTCATTTAAAAGTTTTAAAGAAAGCTATGCTTTTTACGATAAAAGAACAATTTTTAAAGGAGTGTACAATAAGGATAAATTTTATTTTAAGCTAAACCCATTTTCGATTGATAGTTTAGATAATTTTAGAAAAGAAGCACTTAGGTTTGATGGTAAATTTGTGTCCTCCGGTATTTTCCCCGATTTTGATGATACACTTACCTTACAAAAAGATTATTCGTTAGGATTTATAAGACAAACCCCAACTGGTGGATATCCTATTTATGGCAGCAGAGGAAATTTTAATCAGGAAATTAGATTAAGTAATAAAGGCTTACGTGGTGGTGGCGATATTAATTTCAGCTCAAGTATTTCTAAAGTTTCAGATTTATTGTTTTTTCCCGACAGTGCCAATGGTATTGCCAATTCATTTGATGTAAAAGAAAATTCTGCGCCGGAATTTCCAAACGCACATGGCGACACGGTAAGACTTCATTTTATGCCATATAAAGATTTATTGCAAGCATTCAATATAAAACGGCCCTTTATAGCTTATAAAGAAAAAGCTGAGTTTAGAGGAAGATTTGATTTAAGCATGAAAGAATTAACCGGAAACGGGAAAGTAGATTTCGAAAAAGCAGATTTAAGTTCGGGTAAAATAACATTTAAAAGAAGAACATTTTTAAGTGACTCGGCAAACTTCCATCTTAAAGCTTTAAATGAA
>CANFQR010000084.1 GCA_947449125.1 Bacteroidota bacterium
ACCTCAATTACGAATACATTTACAGTTCCGGCTGTTTTTCCCACTACGGTTACCCCCGGACAAACCTTTACCATATTTCCGGCATCTGAGTTGGATTTTAATATTTCTAACGATGTAGCTTTAAAAAGATTAGATATAAGAAGTGGTAGATTAACTGTAAAATTCAGTAATAGTATTGCCGAGCTAATTGATTTGCTGTACATAATTCCGAGCGCTAAAAAAAACGGACAACCATTAACCATATTTGAAACAGTGCCAACAGGTACAAATTCATTAATAAAAACATATGATTTATCGGGTTATTCATTAAATATGCGTGGTATGAGCGGCAACACCTACAATACCATCATTCAATCATATACATTGGCGTTAAACCCTAATGCTAATGCAACCACTATTACATATGGAATGGGCGCAAAAGCAAATTTAACCTATTCAAACATTGTTCCTGATTATGTTGAAGGTTATTTTGGGCATCAATTAATTGATATACCGCTTGACACTACAAATTTTGATGTGTTTAATAATTTACAAGCTTCTAATTTTTTACTGAATAGCGCCACTTTGAATTTTAAAATTAAAAATGAGTTTGGAGCAGAATTTACAGGCAATTTTTCTGCAGTTAAATCAGTAAATTCAATTAATTCCAATGTAGTACAATTAACCAATGGTTTACTGTCCAATTTAAATATTAATCGTGCTGTAAAGTCTGGTAACTCAATTTTACAAAGTGTAAAATCTGTTTCATTATCTAATACAAACAGTAATATTGTTAATTTTTTATCCAATCTTCCCAATAAACTTACCTATCAAGGCAGTATAAACGTTAATCCATTAGGAAATATTTCTGGTTATAATGATTTTGCGTTTTATAACACCGGCATTAAAGTTTTTGCTGACATTAATATTCCACTTCGTTTTAACGCCGATTATTTCAAATTAAGTTCAATTACGGCGGTTGATTTTTCTGATGTTAAACAACTAGATAATGTTAATAGCGGAAACTTTATTATTTCGGCTATTAATGGTTATCCTTTTAGGGCTCAATTACAAGCCTATTTGGTTAATCAAGACAAACAAATCATTGATTCGTTGTTTTTGCTAGGTAGTAATTTTTTGGAGCGCGGTATAGTAGATGCCCAAAACATTGTAATAAATCCTGTGGCATCTAAATTAAGTGTGCCAATTACAAAATCAAGAATTGAAAATTTAAAAAAGACAAAATCAATTAAGTTGGTAACTTATTTTCTCTTGCCTTCAAATCCGCCTGATATTAAAATTTATGATAATTACATATTCGATATAAATATAGTAGCGGAATTAAATTACAATGTCAAACAGAATTAATGATTAAAAAAAACTGTCATATCATTTTATTTAATTTGCTTTGTTGTTTCGTTTTAAAGGCACAATATAATACTGAGTTTATTAACTATGATAATACTAAACGTAGTGTTTCCGTAAATCTTGATTTTGATGCCGGAAGTAATGGTATAAGCAGCAGTTTGAGTAATAAATTAATATGGGGAGGATATGTAGATGAATCTATTAAAAAAGAATCATCTAAGCATTTAAAACAGTTAAATAATTTTGGAATCAATTTAAATTATGATGTAAGCACGTTTATAAAAGGAAATAATAAATTTGATTTCTTAATTGGATTTAAAAATCAGGAAGTGTTAAATGCATCTTACACAAAAGATTTTTTTAATTTAATGTTTTACGGAAATTCTAAATATAAAGGTCAAACAGCCGATTTATCAAACTGTAATATTAATGCTTTACGTTTTCAGGAAGTGAAATTTGGAGCAATAGTGCACCGCGTTGATTCTGTTGGGAAGATTGGAGTTTCTATTTCTTTTTTAAAAGGCGAACAATTATTTTATTTAAAAACAAATAAAAATTCAAATTTATACACGGCAATTGATGGCAGCGAATTAATTTTTAATTCTAATTTTAATTTAGCCATAAGCGACACAAATAATAAAAAATTAGCCGGCTTTAATGGTATTGGTGCAAGTGCAGATATTTTTTTCGAGACATCGTATAAAAGTAAAATTGGTAAACGAAGTGTATTAATTGCAAATGCTAATAACATAGGTTTTTTACATTGGTTAAATAACAGTGTTCAATATAGCAGCGACTCTTCCATACGCTTTTCGGGATATAATATAAATAATATTGTTGATTTAAAAGATTCTACTCTGAACCGAATAACCAAAGACACTCTGTTAAACGGACTTTCTAACGCACGACGAGAAAATTTTAATACTAACATCCCAACTAATTTGGTTATTATAAATAAAATTTATTTTGGTAAAGATGAATTAGTTTGCATGCAAACAGGTTTCAGATACATTTTTAATGCTAATTACACACCATATTTTTTTTTAGAACCAGAGTACAAGTATAAAAATGTAACCTTTGGTTTGCATACAGGCTATGGTGGGTACGTTAGATTAAATGTCGGAGCTTCTGTAACTTGGAATAGTAAAAATTGGTTTCTTCGTTTAGGGAGTCATAGTTTACAAGGCTATTTTTTTCCTAAAAGTTCTTCCGGACAGGGCTTGTTTTTTAGTTTCGCTAAAAAGTTCAAATAAAATTAACCTACCCAATTATTACTTATAAAACGATTAAAAAGTTTTATAAATCCATAACTATTTAAAATAATTAAACTAATCATACTTGCATTGGCAATAAGTTTATTGGTGTGTTTTGTAAACAACATTAAAATAAAATAGAGACTTATTGTGCTAAATAATAAAAAGTTGTGGATGTGGTTGTAACTATTAAAAAATAGCCAAAATAATTCTGAACTAATTAAAACAAACCATACATGTTTTAATTTAAATTCATAACAAGAAAAAAAGTAACAACAAGAAATAATCAAAAATGGTGTTGCAAAAATAAATCTATTCAAACTATATAAATTTCCATCTCTGTAGGCTAATATTAATAAAGATGTACCTGAAATATATAGCAAAGAGAAAATCAAATCCTGATTTTTTATTAGATCTTTTTTTAATTTCAATTTTAATAATTTAAAACAATAAATTATACAAGCAATAGAAATTGCTAAAACGCTACCATCGTATCTAACAATGGGATCGCCGCCCCAACTTGTAAATGGTAATTTTGGAAAATGTAAATAATTAGCCCATAGTTTTTGTGCCTCAAAAAAAACAAACCATTTATTGGTATAATAAAAATGAACGCTAACAGTTATTAAAAGACCAATAATTAAGATTAACACAGGTAAACTACTTTTAATAAATGTTTGTTTTATTGACTTTTGTGAAAAATAAAAAGTACCTAAAATTGCGGGAATAAAAATAAATGTGGTAGGTCTAATTAAACTGCAAAGCAATAAGCCAATTATAATGAGTAAAGTTTTATTTTTATTTAAACCAATAATTAATAATGTTGATGAAAAATAAAATAAAGCCTCGCTGTAGGGAACAAACATGAAAATTAAAGAGGGGATTGACAGAAAAAATAATTGTTGCACCAAGTTTAATTTATATAAATAAGCAATAGCACTAACACTAATACAAAAAATAAGCGAATTAAATACTGAAATTCCCAGAATGGATAAATTCAAAAGTTTCCATAAAAACGGAAAAGCCGGAAAAAATGCACAGAGCCAATTTTCTTGATAACCGCTATTTTTAATTTTTTGGTATAAAACGGCATCAAATTGAAGTAGTGAATTTTGACTAAACAAATTTAAATTGCCCTTAATTGTGGCGAAAAGGAAAAAGCAAACAAATAAAAAGAGATAAAATATTAAGCAAATGCCAAAATATTTTAAATAATGTTTTAAAACCATACAATTTTATTCCACCATTAATTTACCGGAGCTAATAAATGTGGCGTTTATTTTTAAACTATAATTATATGTTCCGGCTTTTAAATTTTTTCCTTTAATCTTTAGAATGTTATCAGCAATAATTTCTTCTTCACTTTGAACTAAAGCGCCTTGACTATTATATAATTTGTAAGCTATTTGCTGGCCGTTGTAAATATTTTCAGAAATACGAATTGTAAACTCTTCAGCAATTGGGTTTGGAAATACTGCTGAATGTGACAAATTAATTTTATTTTCTTTCAGATTAACCATTGGCAAATTATCGATATATTGGTTGATTAGCAGGAAATAATCATTAACTAAATCCTTTTTGTTAAATACAACCAAATAAAAATTGTCGTCGTTTGAGTTATTTTGGTTCCCATATGAATTGGTACTTCCAACAAAAGCATATCCTTTACTTGTTTTAATTATTTTAGTGCCTTGTTCGTCTTTTATTCCTCCAAAATTGGCACTGTTCATATAAAAAAGTCCTGAATTTAACCTGAAGTAAAGAGCAGATTTTCCGCCTGCTCCACCAACGTTATTGCCTAAAGTGTAAACATCATTATTGTTGCCTTCGGTAATACTGTTAAAGTAAAAATTTTGTGAGCTTGTAGAATAATTTATTTGATTAAAGTTAAGTGTGTCAATTTTTCTAATAGCATAATGATAATTGAGTGTATCTTGTCGCTTTCCGGTAAGCAGTATATCGCCGCCAGCGGTAAAATTAAAGTCTAAATATTCAAAATCATCCGTGTTATTTCCTCTAAAAAAATCCTGATTTAAAATATTTCCATTAAAATCCAGCTTATAAATTGCCGCGTCGGTTTTATTAATAGCTGTGTTAAATTGTTTGCCTATAATATAAATGCGGTTGTTGTATTGTTTAATACTGTAAAAGCAGTCTTTTCCGGAAGCACCCATTTTTTTTGTCCATAAAGTATCTCCAACAGAATTAGTTCTAATTATATAAGCGTCTGTTAAATTTCCGCCATTGTTTGTTTCACCGCAAAGCAATAATCCTCCATCAGGCATTAAACAAGAATTGTAAATAAAGTCCCAGTCGTTGCCGCCATAATTTTTTGTCCAAATAACATTGCCTTGATTGTCAGTTTTTACTACAAAGCCATCGTATCCGTTTTGAATATTCCAATTTGAAAATCCTGAGATGAAATAACCGCCGTCAGTTGATATTTCAACCGAATAAGCTACATCGTTATTACTTGTTCCTATTGATTTGCTCCATTGGTAATAACCTAAGCTATCTGTTTTTACGATGTAAAATGATGAATTTCCGTTGCCAAAACTGCTAGTGCTGCCAGCAATAATAAAACCTTTGTCGCTAGTCTCTTTAATGTCTCGTGCAACTTCTATACTAGGCCCTCCAAAACTACTCACCCAGGCGGTGTCCCAATTGTTAGGGTTTTGAGCGAGCGCAACAGCGTTTAAAATTAAGATTGTTGTTAAAATAAGTAGTCTCATCTTGTTTTTTCTACATAAACTCCTAAATGTTAAAGTAAATATAGCATAAAAATTAAACATCTATTGTTGAAATCTATTTGCGATTTATAGTTGTTGTATGGTACATAAAATAACTTTGTTAACGCAATAAGTTTTTATCTAAAGCTGTTAGATTTTAAAATATTGATGAATTGTAAAATATAGTTAATTATTAATTATGAAGTTTAAAGTAAGTTTATTTTTCTGTCTAGTTCTTTCGGGTTTTTTTGCGCAAGTAATGAATACCAGAGGATGGCGTAAATTAGAAATAGATTCTTTAGACTATGGTATTGCCCTTTATGATGAAAAAAAATTTACAAAAGCTTTGCCGGTTATTAATGAAATTTATAATCGACATTCTTCAGCTGATTTTTTAAAATATGTATATGGGATTTGTTCCTTATACAGAGGCGATAAGCATGAAGATGCCTTTCTTAATTTAATAGCTATATATTCAAAAAATAAAAAAATTGATAATATAGAATTTGATTTAGCCAAGGCTAGCCACTTTTATTATAAATTTGATGAAGCACTTGATTTTATTGAAAAGAGTAAATCTAATAAAAACACTAAACCTTCTCAAAAAATAGAATTGGAGTTTTTAAAGAAACAACTAATAAACGCTAAATATCATAATTCTGTTTCAGCACAATCAAAAATAATAAATCTTGGTAGTACATTAAATACTGTAGATGATGAATTCAGGCCTTTAATTACTGCTGATGAATCACTTTTAATTTATAATTATAAAGGAATCAAAAGCATAGGTGGTAAATTAAATGAAGCTATGGAATCCGATATTTATGGTGAGTATAGATCTGATATTTATTTGACGGAAAAACAAAATAATAGTTTTTCAGCTCCTATAGCTATCGATAATATTAATTCTATGGGCCATGATTTAGCTATTTCGCTTAGTCATGATGGCCAAACTTTATTTACTTATCAAGATTCACCCGAAGGGAATGGTGATTTATTAATTAGTTATTTAAAGGATTCAGTTTATTCGCAACCTAAAAAACTTAATGGAGAAATTAATTCTTATGCTTGGGAGGGCAGCTGTTCTCTTTCACCTGATGGTAGAACACTTTATTTTTCGAGTAATCGAGAAGGCGGTTATGGTGGAAAAGATATTTACCGTGCAAAATTATTGGC
>CANFQR010000085.1 GCA_947449125.1 Bacteroidota bacterium
ATAATATTTTTAAAAGAAGTAGTTGACATAATTATGCTTGTTTTTTAGAAGTGTCTTTTTTAAAATTACCTGTGTTTTTATCGTATCCATAAGGGCAGTGCTTACAACCGCTTTTACAACAATAACCGCGTTTTAAATGATATTTTTCAGTAAACACAATGTATCCTTCGGGGCTGTAATAAAAATCTTCAGGGTTTAATTGTTTGTTAAACATATGTGCCACAAAAATAAGGAAGTAAACGCAAAACAATAATTTATTCTAGACGTTTTATGGTGCAACCAATAGACTTTGTTTCTTGAATTTTAGGTTTCTCGTTTTTTAAAACGGACGACAATGCATCTTTTAAATAAGCTATTTTAACGACCGCAGCGTCTTTAACATTATCATCAATTGCTCCTTTATAAACTAGGCCAGAAATATTAAACAAAAAACATTGAGGTGTTCTTGTTGCTCCAAAAGCATCAGCAAGTTGACTTTTTTCATCCAATAAATAATTACACTTTAACTTTTGTGCGGTAAAGTATTTTACCATTTCATCAAAACTATCCTCTTCTGTTCTTTGAGCTTCGTTACTATTTATTATAACACAACCAATACCATTTGCTAAACAAAAATCGGAGTATTCTTTAATTCGAGATTCACTTAATTTAACATACGGACAGGTATTACAGCTGAATATAACCAAAAGTCCTTTTCCTGTTTTAATATCATTTAAACAAAAAAAATTTCCGTTAACATCTTTCATTTTATAGTCTGCTTTTGGAATTACAGAGTTAATAGTCAACTCTTCTGGTGGGTTAAACTTACTAAAAGATTTTTCTGTAAAAGCAGTCGCAAACAGCGCAAATAATAAGATAAAATTTTTCATAATTAAATTTACAAAATAAAAGTAAACCGATAAAAGTAAACTAACATACATGAAACAACATTAACAAGCTTTAGTTTAAAACTATGGGCGCTTTTTGTTAAAAATAATTATAAAAAACCGCCTGTTTATTTCTAGTAACCATAAAATTAAATAGTGTTATACTTTTATAGATATTTACTTTAGTGGAAAATTTATCTGAAATAGAAAAACCAAAGACAGTTTTTTTTAAAAAACTGATAAGGATATTTTTATACGTAACAATTACAATAGTTATTATTGTTTTGTCATTAATTGGACTGTTATTTTATTATCAAAACGATGTAAAAACTGCCATTTTAAATGAACTAAATAAGCATTTAAAATCAGAAGTAATAATAGACCCTGAAAACATTAACCTCACAATTATTAAAACTTTTCCTGACTGTTCAGTCGAATTTAAAAATGTTTTAATGCTTGAGGCTTTAAAACTCAAAAAAAGAGACACCCTATTGTTTGCTGAACAATTTAATTTACACTTTAATATTAGCGATTTATGGAATAAAAATTACCATATAAAAAAAGTAAAATTTAAAAACAGCATCGTTAAACTGCAAATAACAGCATCAGGAAAACCAAATTACATTTTCTGGCAAGATTCAAAAAATAGTAACCAAAAAAACGATTCAATTAGTTTTAAATTAAATTTAATACAAATAGAAAATTGCAGATTCGTTTTCAGAGACAAGCAAACACATTTTAAAACAGATTTATTAATAAAAGAAATAAGCTTTAAGGGGGATTTTAGCCAAACAGATTATGACATGAGCGCCAACGGCAACATGTTAATCCGAAAAATCGTAAAAAACAAACAAACATTTATAACCAACAAAAACTGTAATTTAAAAATTGGGTTAAACATAAAGAAAGATGTTTATAACTTAGAAAAGACAAGTATTTCTTTGAACGATATGCTTTTTATCCTAGACGGCGACTTCAAATACAATGATAGTTTACAAAACCTTAACATTAATTATACTGCAAGTAATTTAGATATTGGCACTATACTTTCGCTATTACCTGAAGAACAAAAACAAAAATCTAAGGATTATGAAAGTGATGGTATTTTCTATACGAAAGGAAAAATCAATTATGACACTAATACAAACTTTAAAATAAAAAGTGAATTTGGAATAAAGAACGGAACCGTAACCCATAAATCAAGTCAGGTTAAGGCTACAAACATTAATATTGTTGGGAAGCTGGATTATTCAAACAACAGCTCTAAACTCGAGTTAAACAGTGTTTTTTTAAAAATCAATAACGATGAGGTAGCAGGAAATTTAGTGATTTTGAATTTTTCTGAGCCTCATTTAAAATTTAAAATAGACGCAACTTCAAATTTAGAAAACTTAAACGCTTTTTGGCCTATTGATACGTTAACAAAATTAAAAGGCATTTTAAAAATTAATTTGGATGTTGACGGCTTATGGAACGATATTAAAAACACAACAAACCCCTCTAAAATAAATTTAAAATTAGATGCGGGGATAACAAATTTAGAGGCTCAATTTAAAGGAGACGAATCGGTTTTTATGATACAAAATTGTATACTCTCTGCCACAAACAAAGACGTGCAGGTGAAAGATTTAAAACTACAACGAGGCAATTCAGATTTGCTTTTAAATGGAACTTTACCAGGGGTGTTCAAATACTTGTCAGATAACACGGCGCCTTTGATTATTGAAGGAAGTTTATTATCTAATAATTTTAAACTGGAAGATTTTATGTCAAAATATAATTCATCTCAAAACAAAACAGAACCCTTAATTCCAAAAAACATCCAATTTAAATTAAACGCAACAATTTTAAAATTTGCTTATGAAAAATTTGAAGCCGCCAATATAACCGGCGAAGTGGAAATTAAAAATCAGCAAGCAATTGTAAGCGATACAAAACTAAGTACTATGAATGGTTATGCTGAGTTTGATGCTTTTGCAGATAACTCTAAAGGAACATTTGATGTAGTTCTACAAAGTAAATTACATAATATTAATGTAAATAAAATGTTTAATCAGTTTAATAATTTTGGACAAGCCACACTACTCGAAAAAAACCTAAACGGAATATTAAATTCAGAAATTGAATTTTCAGGAAGTTGGAATAATGCTTTAGAACCAGATTTGAATTCCATTAAATCAAATATAAATTTAACAATTGACAGAGGAGAATTGATTGATTTTAAACCCCTGCAGAGTTTGTCAAAATTTGTAGATGTACAAGAACTTCAAAAAATAAAATTTTCAAAACTTCAAAGCCTCATAGAAATAAAAGATAAAACAATTTTTTTGCCAAACACTTCTATAAAGAACTCTGTATTAAATTTAAATTTTTATGGCTCCCACACCTTCAATAATGAAATTAACTACCACATAGAATTATTAATAAGCGAATTGCTTGCCAAAAAACGCAAAAACAAAGACAACGAATTTGGACCTATAGAAAACGATCCGCAAAATAAACGAAGCGCTTTTATTTTAATGACAGGAACAATTGACAAACCACTAATTAAATACGACAGAAAGGGATTAAAAGACAACATAAAAAACGACCTTAAAGAAGAAAAACAAAACTTGAAACAACTTTTAAAAGAGGAATTAGGTTTGTTTAAAAAAGATACCATTGCTGTTAAAAACAAAGACAAGTCTAATCAGAAATTTGAATTAGAAAAATCAAATAATAATTCAATAAAAAAAACGTTAGAGCCTAAGAAGAAAGAAACTGACGACGACGATTTTTAATGAAGAAGTGCTAAATAAAAAATCAAAAAGTGAATATTTATAACAAAAAACAACGTTGGAAATTGGGGCTTGCCGCTTTTGCTTCACTTATTATAATAGCCTCGCTTTTATATACACGTAACCTAGTAAAAAAAATTTCATCCGCTGAAAAAGAAAAAGTAGAATTGTGGGCAAAAGCAATTCAGAAAAAGGCGAATCTTGTAAAATTCACAAATGAATTATTTGACAGAATTAAAACAGGTGAAAGAAAAAAAGCAGAGTTGTATGCCGAAGCCACTAAACAATTGAGTGCAGAAAACTCCGATGTTTCGTTTGTATTAAAAGTACTTCAAGAAAACACATCTGTTCCCGTAATTTTAACTAACGATAAAGATGACATACAAGTTTCTAGAAATTTAGATACCTCTAAAGAAAAAGATGAGAAATATTTACGGGAGCAACTAACAATCATGAAAAACCTCTATCCTCCGGTAATTATAGATGTTTATAAAGGGATTAAACAAAAATTATATCACAAAGACAGCAAGGTTTTTAGCGACATTAAGTTAGTATTTGATAGCTTAATAAAATCATTTATAACAGAAGTTGCCATAAACTCAGCAGCCGTTCCGGTTATTTACACAAACCACCAACAAAATAAAATTATAGCACTCGGGAAAATAGACAGTTCTGATGTAAACTCACCTGAAAAACTCAAACAAAAATTAAGCGAATTAAGCTCTGCAAATACGCCAATTAAAGTTGATTTAGGTGAGGGAACCAGCGATTACATTTTTTACGCTCCTTCCGAATTGCTAACACAGTTAAAATATTTCCCGTACGTGCAATTTGCTGTAATAGCTCTATTTTTAATTATAGCATACATACTTTTTAGCACTGCGCGAAAAGCAGAACAAGATCAGGTTTGGGTTGGTATGAGCAAAGAAACGGCGCACCAGCTTGGCACACCGCTATCTTCTTTAATGGCTTGGAATGAGCACTTAAAACTAATTGGCGTAGATGAAAACGTGGTTAATGAAATGCAACAAGATGTTAGGCGTTTAAATACCATTACAGAGCGCTTTAGTAAAATTGGATCTCAACCAACTTTAGTGTTATCTAATTTAAACGAGGTGTTGTTTGATGCCGTTAATTATTTAAAAAAACGCACATCAAAAAACACAGTATACAATTTAAACTTACCAGCACAAACATTACCCGCAAACCTTTGCGTACCCCTTTTTGAATGGGTTATCGAAAACATTTGTAAAAATGCTGTGGATGCAATTGAAGGTAAAGGAGAAGTCACCCTTACTTTGTTTAGCGGAAACGAAGGGATATATATTGATATTTCCGATACAGGAAAAGGCATTCCCAAATCAAAATACAAAACTGTTTTTGAACCAGGCTATACATCAAAAAGCAGAGGTTGGGGCCTCGGTCTTAGTCTTTCAAAACGAATTATTGAAAATTACCATGGAGGAAAAATTTTTGTTTTAAAAAGCGAAATCAATAAAGGCACCACATTTAGAATTATTTTAAAAAACTAATTTTTTAATTTATAAATGATAGCCTCTAAATAACGCTTTGTTTTTATTTCATAAATAATTTCAAATTTTTCAGGTGCAAAGGTTTTTGAATATACCGGATTCATATAAACAAACAAGGTTTCTGATTGAGTTTGCCCCATAATTTTAGATAATACATTTTTTAAAACTAATTCGTTAAACGGATTGAACAAAAAATAGATAGTAGATTCATTTTTGTAATTATAGTCCATGGCATTTACATGGATAAATTCAATTTTTGAAGTTCTATTTTTTAGTAAACGCCGTGTGAAATTTAATTTTGCTTCGTTTATTAATTCTAAATCTAAATCAATTCCGGTAATATTTTTGTACCCATAACTCTCTGCTACAAAACACGGACGGCCCATGCCACAACCTATATCAACAAAAGTATAATTTTGAGTTGGCTTATAAATTTTTTCAAAAATTCGGAATAAAATTAAATATCCTGCTCCCTGGTAATGAAAATAATCTGTTGAGTTACTTTTTTTTAATGAAGATGTTTTTATACCATAAAGCGATTCGTTTTTAGACTCCTCGAAAATTAATTTTAAAGTATTAACCCCCCCACGTAAAAACAGCGATCTAAAAAAGTAAAATATATAGATAAAAAATTTCAATTTGATGGCTTTACAATGTTAGGCAAAATTAATACCTTCATAAACATATTTCTCAATTAATTATGAAATAATCGCCCATGAAAATTGATCTTGAAGAGGAACGCAAAGAAATTTTAAAACGATATAAACTTTTAATAAATGCTTGTAAACGCCGATTAGAAAAAGGCGAAAAGCAAATTATTCGTAAAGCCTTTGAAGTAGCAGTTGAATCTCACAAAGAGATGAGGCGTAAAAGCGGAGAGCCATATATTTATCACCCAATAGCCGTAGCACAAATTTGCGCAGAAGAAATTGGATTAGGATCAACTGGAGTTGTTTGTGCTTTATTGCATGATACCGTAGAGGATACAGATTTAACACTCGAGGATGTAAAGGGTTTATTTGGCGATAAAGTATCGCAAATCATTAACGGATTAACAAAAATTTCAGGCGTAATAGATAATACGTCCTCTATTCAGGCAGAGAACTTTAGAAAAGTTCTCTTAACCATGAGCGAAGATATACGAGTAATTTTAATTAAACTGGCAGATAGGCTTCATAACATGCGCACGCTAGAGCACATGAAGCGCGAAAAACAACTAAAAATTGCCAGCGAAACTTTGTTTTTATACGCGCCACTTGCACATCGTTTAGGATTAAATAATATTAAAACCGAATTGGAAGATCTTGGGTTAAAGTATACCAATCC
>CANFQR010000086.1 GCA_947449125.1 Bacteroidota bacterium
AAAAATCTGTAGTTGTTAATTAAAGCATGGTTATATATATCTTTCCAAGCATCTCCTACAATTGAACTTATTAAAAGTAATAATGTACTTTGTGGCTGATGAAAATTTGTAATTATTCCGTCTGCTATCTTTAATTGATAAGGTGGCGCAATTAAAATAGAAGTTTTACAAACCAGTTGCTGTAGATTATTTTTTTTCATCCAAGTAAGTAAAGATGTTAAACTTTCTTTAACACTAATTTGGGAATATGAATTATTATAAGGATCCCATTGGGTTAATTCAATCTCACCCATTTTAATTGCAGGATCGTAAAAAGATTTCATTCCCATCCAGTACAAAGATTCTATAGTTCTTAAGGATGTAGTACCTACAACAATTTTCTTTTTGGTTTCACTAGCTAATAATTCTTCAATAGTTTCTTTAGTTACTTCCATCCATTCGGCATGCATGGAATGACCTGCCAGAGTGCTAGATTTAACCGGCTTAAATGTGCCTGCGCCAACATGAAGCGTTACATAAAGCGAATTTATTTTTTTTGATTTTAATTTTTTAGAAACCTCAGGTGTAAAGTGTAATCCTGCTGTTGGGGCGGCAACCGAACCATCTTTTTCAGCATAAATTGTTTGATATCTCACAGCATCAGAACTTTCGCTATTACGCTTTAAATAAGGTGGTATAGGCATTGCTCCAATTTTTTCCAAAACTTCGGCAAAATTTAAATTATCTGACTGCCATAAAAATTCCACTAATACAAACTCACCAAACTTTTCTATCAATCTTGCTGTAATAGTAACTCCATTAACCAAAATTATTAAATCTTCGTTTCGCCACTTTTTTAAATTACCAACCAAACATTTCCATAAAATTTTTTCTTTAGTTAACATCGCTTGTGTTAAATCTAAATTACTTTCATTCGGCTCTAAACAAAACACTTCAATTGACTGCCCCTTTAAATTTTTAAAATTTAATCTGGCTTGAATTACCCTTGTGTTATTAAATATTAAAATACTATCTTCCTCTAAAAACCTATTAATTTCTTTAAAAAAAGTATCTGTAATACTTTTATTCTTAAAAACTAATAATTTTGAATCGTCTCTTTTTTCTAAGGGGTAAACAGCAATTTTATCCTGAGGCAATTCGTAGTTGTAATCGTTAATATCAATTCCGGACGGATGTTTACTCATTGCAAAAAAGTCATTATTATTTAATATCCATTAATCGGACAACCTTTTCAATATCTTCAGGAGTATCTACACAATGACTATCAAAATCAGTTTCAACACACTTAATTTTATACCCGTTTTCAAGCCATCTTAGCTGCTCGAGAGACTCAGCTAATTCTAAAGCAGAAGGTTTTAACTGGGTTATTTTTTCGAGAATATCTGTCCTGTAAACATACATACCTACATGACGGTAATAATCATAATGCTTATGCCACTCACCTTGATCCATTCCTTTTATAAACGGAATTACATTTCTGCTAAAATATAAAGCTTCTTTATTTGTGTTTAAGATAATTTTTACTTCTCCTTTGTCAAATAATACAATGCTATCTTGACACTTTATCATTTGGGTGGCAATTTCAACATGACCATCACAAACATTTATCAATGAATTAATTTGTTCCGGATCTAAAAAAGGTTCATCTCCCTGAACATTTAAAACGTAATCAAATTTTTTGTTATTTAATTGATAAGCCTCAAAACACCTGTCTGTACCGCTGGGATGATGAACTGCTGTAATAATAACTTTAGCTCCAATTTCTTTGCAATGATTTGCAATTCTTTCATCATCGGTAGCAATAAGTACCTCATCTATTTTTTTTGCTTTAATTGTTTGTTCATAAACGCGTTGCAACATTGACTTACCTTTTATATTTGCCAAGGGTTTTCCTGGAAAACGGGTTGAGGCGTAACGGGCAGGAATTATTGCTAAAACTGACATAAATTACTTTATAAATTTTATCAAAAATAACTAAAAACTATTAGCTATTTTTATTGTTGTATTATTGTGAACCAAAAAAATTTCATAGTCCTTTTCACATTTCTTCTGACAAATTTTTCTTTCAGAAATTATAACGAAAATAAAGCTGCAAAAATACTGCATCACATGTTTGATTCCATAAAGAATATTAAAACATTGCATGCAAAAGTTGCGGCCCTTGAGAGAATAGATAAAAAGTTTTTTACCGCAAACTCAGAATATAAATTACAAACCCAACCGCGTAAATTATATTTTATCAATAAAGAAAAACAAATTGAAATTTTATACAATTCCGACCTTTATGGACGTAAAGCTCTGGTAAAAACAAATTCGTTTCCTTATATGACAATTAGTTTAGACCCTACAGGCAATTTAATGCGAAAAAATCAACATTATACAATAAATGAATTAGGTTATAGTTTTATTGGTCATTCCATTGCTTTAACCATTAACAAAGATAAAGCAGGTGTAAATAACTTTTCATACATAGGCAAATCAAATAGAAACGGTTATACCTGTCATTTATTGGAATATGAAAATAAAAACTACAATTATGTAGATTATAAAACTGATGATAAAGAAACCGTAAGCAGCATAGCTGCTAAAAACGGAGTCAACGATTATTTATTAAGAGAAAAAAATAATCTTATTAATAATTTTGGGTACCTGAAATCTGGAATCACTTTAAAAATTCCAAATTTGTATTGCAAAAAAGCTATTTTATTTATTGATGAAAAGCTATTACTTCCGGTTTCGCTTAGTATTTATGATGACTATGGTTTATTTGAAAGTTACGACTTTACATCTATTAAGATTAATACAATTTTTATACAGGATGAATTTAAAAAAGAAAATAAAAATTATGGTTTTTAAACTCTACAATTCTGCCATTAATACGTGATATAAAGCTATCATGCCTTCTACATCCTTTTTATGCACTTTTTCGTTTGGAGTATGAACATTTTCTTCGGCGGCTCCTATAAAACACCAATCCCAAGGGTATTGTGCCATTTGCAATTCTTTAGCATCGCTTCCTCCCGATCCTTCAACCTCTAACTGAAAAGCACATTTGTTTTTTTTAGCGATTGAAATAATTTTATTTATAAAACTTTTCCTGGGAATTAAGCTGTCGCGCATACTTATTACCGGACCTTTTGCAAAATGAACTCCATCCGATATCCATGAAATATCTGAAATTAATGCCTGCGAAATTTTATAATTTTCTTGCAAATATTTTTGAATATAACTAACACTACCTCCTCCATGCTCTTCGTATGTAGAAAAAACAATGGCTCCATCTTTAAGTGTTTCTGCAATCTTCAAAGCGTTATATACACCTAACCTGTTATCCATATAACAACATTGTAAATAATTTTTGTCTTCGCGCCAATTAGGTTTAAATGTTAAGTCTGTTCCGGTTTCAAAGTCTCGTTTGCCTTTATACGACAAACTTTTTAATCCGGTTTTTTTATTTTCTTTAACCTTTAATTCTACTTCCTGAAATCCTTTACTATCTGATCCCAACAACATAAACCCGCTTTTGGCAAGCGGTCCGCCGATTTTTACAAGCTGTTTGCCATACCTTACAGTAAAGCCAATACTATCAATGTGAGCAAAAATTGCTGTTCGGGGTTTGCCAAAAATTAAAATGATATTGTCTTGAAAGCCATCGCCGCAAACAATTTTTGGTTTATGTTTCCAGTTTTTTGAATTTTCTTTAATATAATTAAGCAGAAACATTTTCATGGCCACTTCATTTCCGCTCGGAGAATGCATCTGACACATTTCTTTTAATATACTATAATCAGATACTTTTATTGCTTTTTTAGAATTCATAGCTTACACTATTTTTAGATAATTTAATTTTGTGGTATAAAGGTCGGTAAAATCTTTTTCCAAATTTATTGAATTTTGTTTTTTTATTTGAAACACAACTGAATTTTGGCTTTCGTATGTGTGAGATATTATTTTGGCTTCATTAATTTTTAATATTCTCATTACATGATTGATGACATCCTCATCAAAATCAATTCTGTATTCAAACAATATAAATCTTTCAACTATAACTGCGCTATTTATTACCTCAGCCGCAGCGGTTTTATAAGCATTAATTAATCCACCAACACCCAAAAGTGTTCCTCCAAAATATCGAACAACAACTAATAACACATTTGTTAAATCTTTTGCTTGTATTTGCCCGTAAATTGGCTTACCTGCAGTATTACTTGGTTCTCCATCATCATTAAATCTAAATGCCGATTTATCTGCACCTAAACGCCAGGCATAACAATGATGATTAGCGTTTGGATGTTCTTTTTTTAGTTGAAGTAACTGGTTTTTTATTTCGGATTCATTAACCACAGGAAAAATAAACCCAATAAACTTAGACCCGCGCTCTTTTAATATAGTTTGATTAGGCGATTTTATGGTGGAATAAGAATCTGAAAAAAGCATTAAAATGAAATTAATAAAATGGAAATTACAGCAAGAATTATTCCGGCAAAATTTAGTATTGAAATTTTTTCTTTAAAAATTAACCACGCTACTAAAGCCGATAAAGCAACATTAGACAAATTTAATACCGGAAACAGCTGCGCGCTTGAAAGCGCATTAGACTCTAAAGATTTAAAAATAAAAAATATACTAAAGTAATTAGGCACCCCTAAAACTACTCCGCCAATTATATTTTTTAGTTTAAATACTTGTTTTATTGATGTTGTTTTTTTAAAAAAAATTAAATATAACACCGATAATAAACCTATTGTAAAAGCAAATAAAAAAGTAAAAATACTAAACATAGCACTTTCACTAGTTGTCTTTAAATAGAGAGCGTTGGCCGCGTTAATAGCAATATCTATAAAACCGCTGCCAAAAAAAACTGCAATAGGCAACCAAAATAAACCTGAATTAATTTGTTTTTTAGTTGATGAAAAAGTAGATAAATAAACAGCAAGCATTGCTAATAATACACCTGTAGTTTTAACTATTGACAATTGCTGATCCAAAAATAAAACAGAGTAAAGCACAGGCATAATTACACTCATTTTATTTGCAACTGATGCAGTTGAAATGCTTATTTTTTGAGCAGTAAGCGCAATTAGATAAAAAACCCCTATAAACAGAAAGGCTAGCGGAAAACATATAAATACCCAATCAGATTTTAAAACAACACTAAAATCTGTTTTCGAATCAAGAAATACAAATCCGGTTATTGCTGCTATTATATAATTTATTACTATAGCAATAAACGAATTTACCTCATACTTTTTAAAAGCCTTAAAAATTATTAGAAGTAAAACACTTACAACAACGGTAAGAAAAATATAAAACATGTAACGCGCATTTAGTAATAAAAAAAGAATGATTAGCTATAAAAAAATCACCTTAAAATATCTCTGTTATTAAGTTAAGCAAATCACAAATTTTAAATGTTTTAATGATTTAAAAAATGCACCAAAAATAATTTTAGATTAATGGTTATCTAAGATATAACATTTCTCTGTATTTAGGCAGAGGCCAAATAGCGTCATCCACAATGTTCTCAAGTTTATCTACATTGTAGCGAATAGTGTCAAAAAATGGTTTTACTTTATCGCAGTAGGCATGAGCTTGCTTTTTGGCATTTTCTAAATTATTGGCTTTTTTGCGGGCCTCTGTCATATCGGTTGCTGCCTTTTTAATGATTGAAACGCGCTCACTAATTTCTTTTATCAAACTTAAATGGGTTTCGGCAACAATTTTAAATTCATTAACCGATAAAATTTGTTTCATGCCGCTAACATTATCCACCAAACTTTTTTGATAGTTTAAGGCTGCCGGAATAATTTGATTATTTACCATATCAGCCATTATTCGCGATTCTATTTGGATTTTTTTTGTATAAGTTTCAAGACTTATTTCGTAACGGGCTTCTTGCTCACGGTGACTCAAAATTCCTTGAGATTCAAACATGTGTAATGATTTTTTCGAAATCATAGCCTCCAAGGCTCCAGGTGTTGTTGGAATATTGTTTAATCCACGCTTTTTAGCTTCGGCTTTCCATTCCTCACCATAACCGTTCCCTTCAAACCTAATGCGCTTACTAGCGATAATATATTTTTTTAAAACCTGAAAAATAGCTTCATCTTTTTCGATTTTTTTATCGATTAAACTATCTACTTCCTTTTTAAAAGTTACTAACTGTTCAGAAACAATTGCGTTTAATACTGTCATTGGCCCGCCGCAATTTGCTGAAGAACCGACTGCCCTAAATTCAAATTTATTGCCAGTAAAAGCAAAGGGTGAAGTCCTGTTTCTATCTGTATTATCCAACAAAATATCAGGAATTCTGCCAATATTCATTTTCAAAGCCGTTTTTTCTTCAGGACTCATTTTACCACCATGTACAGATTTTTCGAGGTCATCAAGTACTTTTGAAAGTTGTTGTCCCAAGAAAACTGACATAATTGCCGGCGGAGCTTCGTTTGCGCCTAAACGATGGTCGTTATTTGCTGAAGCAATTGAGGCACGCAATAAA
>CANFQR010000087.1 GCA_947449125.1 Bacteroidota bacterium
ATTGGGAAAAAGGCTTCTCGCTGTTTTTTGATAACACCAAAAACAACACGTTTTCGAGTGTTGAAATTGACAATAAAGAAACCATATTATTTAACGTAAAACTATTTGCGCTTAAAGAAAAAGAATTAATCGATTTAATGAAAGCCAACGGATTTGCAAAAACTGATACAGAAACCCATGAATGGGGCGAAAAACGGGTAAGTTTTGACAGCGCCGGTTTAGATTGCTATTTCCAAAACAACAAACTTGTTTCGGTTAATTTTGGGCTTATTGACACCGAAAATAAATTTAATTTTTTTCCGAATTAATTTATCAAAAGCCATAAAACCAGCTTTTTGTCAAAGAGTTTTTAAATCGTAAATTTATTCACTTAATTAAACCTAAACCTCATGCCAGGAACAGAATTGTTTGGCGCCGAAGAGCGCAAAGAAATTGAAGATGTGTTATCTACCGGAATTATGTTTCGTTTTAACCACGATGCACAACGAAATAACATTTGGAAAGCGAAAGATTTTGAAGAAGAAACAAAAAAAATAACCCATGCAAAATACGCTTTAGCCGTATCAAATGGCTCAGCAGCTATAATGGCTGCATTGGCAGCCGCAGGCATTGGCACCGGCGACGAAGTTATTTGTCCGCCGTTTACCTACATTGCCACAATTGAAGCTATACTTATGCTTGGTGCATTACCCGTTTTTGCCGAAATTGACGAAACACTTTGCCTTAGCGCCTCAGGTATTAAAAACGCCATTACCGCTAAAACAAAAGGTGTTTGTTTGGTGCACATGTGTGGCGGCAACGCCAACATGGATGAGATTATGACTGTTATTAACGAACACAACTTAATTTTGGTTGAAGACGCAGGACAGGCGTTTGCTGCATCATACAAAGGAACCGCAACCGGTTGTTTTGGTAAAGCAGGTGCTTACTCTTTCGATTTTTTTAAAATTGCTACGGCGGGCGAAGGCGGCATTTTTGTTACAAACGACGAAACTACATTTAAATTAGCAGATAATTTTTGTGATCATGGGCACGACCATCAAGGCAATAACCGCGGCATGGAAAATCATCCAATAATTGGTTTTAATTTCAGAATAAGCGAACTACACGCTGCTGTTGGTGCAGCACAAACGCGCAAAGTGCCGTTTATACGCGCTCAAAATTTAAAACACAAACAATTTTTACAACAACACTTATCTAAAACCGAAGGAATCAGCTTTGCTGCCTTAGGAGACGAAAACGGCGATTCGGGAACTTTCTTAAATATCTTTTTACCCAATACCGAAATTGCCATGCAAACTGTTGATGAGTTTAATAAAGCCGGGGTTAGCGGTTTTAACTACTGGTACACCAACATGTATCATTTTATTAACCAATGGGATCATATAAAACAACTTAAAACAACCTCCAAGTTACCAATCCAGATATTGGGCGCGCCGCAAGATTATTCCAATTTAAATTTGCCAAAAACTCAAGAAGTTGTAGGCAGATTAATTTCTTTCGGTATACGTTGTACTTGGACAGAAGATCAATTAAAAGAATTAGCAGATAAAATTTCGGCTTGTGTTACTAAAGCCATGCAAACAGTAACTGCCTGATTTTTATTTTTCATCCTAAAAAATCCAACTGTATTTATTTAATGTATAGTTGGATTTTTTTTTAGCTTTTAGCCTTTTGCAAGAAAACAAAACATATTTAACGCAACTTATTAATTATTTAAATAACTACTCCGTAAAATGCGTTATAAAACAAAAGCATATCATTGTTTCGTCAAGCAAAAAAACAATTACGCTTAGTTTTAATGAAGGCAATAATGATAATAACACTACAAACAATCATCTTACAATTCCTCTGGATTACATCATTAATCAACCTGAAAAAACAGGAAGCATCCTATTATCTAAGTTAAACCTAAATAAAACAATTTTTGCTAGGAACTGCAAGGTCAAAAAACTAGATAAAACAACGTCAACAGATTTTTATAACCAATGGCATTTTTTTAATTCGGTAAAAAGCGCCTATAATTACGGTTTGTTTTATAACAGCGAATTAATTGGAGCTGCAGCATTCTCTAAAGGCAGAAAAATGAATCGTCTGCAAACCGGCCTACAATCGTTTGAATTAATAAGATTTTGCTGCAAGTCGGGAATTACTGTTTCCGGTGGACTCTCTAAATTAATGAATCATTTTTGCGAAGAAAAAAAAGCAGGCGACGTAATGACCTATATTGACAAACAATTTTCTGACGGTAGTTCGTTTATTAAAGCAGGCTTTGTTAAACATAGCGAAAAAGCCCCGTTACATTTTATCATTAACAAAAAAACATTTCAAAGAACTTTAATTAAAGAAAATGAGCCCTTTGATAAAAACATGTTTTATGAAACTAAAAATTCAGGAAATATTAAATTAATTTATACACCCAAAAACAAATTAAAACCGTTAATTAAACAATAAGATATTTTTACCGTAAATTATCTTAATTCAATTAATTTAAAATGAGGTATAACTGTATTGCAGTAATAGGGCCAACAGCTAGCGGAAAAACAAACCTGGCTTGCAAACTTGCGTATCATTTAAACGGCGAAATTATTTCTGCCGACTCAAGGCAGGTTTATAAGCATTTAACTATTGGCACCGGAAAAGATTTAGAATCTTATATTGTAAACAATAAAAAAATAAATTATTACTTAATTGATATTATAGAACCCCAACACCAGTTTTACTTACATGATTTTATTAGAGAACTAAAAACGGCATTTACTAAAATAACCGACCATAAAAAATTACCCATTATTTGCGGCGGAAGCGGCTTGTATATTGATGCCCTTAGAAAAGATTTTAGTTTAACACAAATTAAAGAAAATGAAAACCTTAGGTTAGAACTAGTTAAATTATCTAAAGAAGAATTGCAAGAGAAATTAATTTCTTATAACAATAATAATTTAAGTCATACAGATGTTAATTCAACTAAACGCTTAATTCGGGCAATTGAAATTGCCGAGGCCATGAAAAGTTCGGAAACAAATTTTACTAAAACAGAACTTCCTTACAAACCTTATTACATAGGTATTGCGGTAAATAACATAGAGCGAAAACATCTAATTAACCAGCGCTTGCATTACAGATTGGAGCATGGCTTAATCGAAGAAGCCGAATGGCTATTAAATAATGGCATAAGCCACGAACGTTTGCAATTTTTAGGATTGGAGTACAAATTTTTATCTTATTATTTACAACATAAAATAAGTAAAGAAGAGTTGCACACAAAATTAAGTTCAGCTATTTATCAGTTTTCAAAACGACAAATGACCTGGTTTAGAAAAATGGAAAAGGAAGGTGTAAAAATTAACTGGATTGATAAATCAGAATCAGTAGAAAAATTATCTGAAGAATTAAAACTGATGTTTAATTCCTGATAGTTATTCTTTATTTTTTTGAGATAATTTAAAAAGATCTTCTTTCTCTTTTTTAGTTAAACTATCGTAACCACTTTTAGAAATTTTATCCAGTATATTATTCATTTGCTCTTCAGACTCGGTATTCCTTTTGTTAACGGTTGTTGCGTTATTATTTTTACTTGATATTTTTAATTTGCTTTTTTTTCGCGAAAACAATGTCCACTTCATAATGTCTTTTCCGTTTTTTAAGTTATAAGCGTATAAAATCCCAAACAAAGCGCCGCCTATATGAGAAATTTTTCCACCGGTATTTACAGAAAAATCAATAACAGTGCTTACCGCAAAAGTTATCAGATAAAAATATTTATACGGTATTTCAACAAACCCAAATAAAAACACTCTGTAGTCTGGGTTGTAAACCGCCATAACCGCACCAACACCTAACACTGCTGCCGAAGCCCCTAACAATAATGAGTTTCCGAAAGAAGCCGGGAAAAGCAAACCTAAAATTAACACAAGTGCTGCTCCACTAAGACCACTCATTACATAAACATATAATAGTTTACTCTGACCAAAAATAGAAAAGAACAACTGCGACATAAAATAAAACAACAGTAAGTTCCAAAAAACATGGCCTAAACTATCATGTGAAAACATGTAGGTAAACAATGTCCAAAACTTTAATAGAAAGTCGTAACCACCTACAGGTAAAGCAACAAAAGGTATTAAGTTTATGTGAGAAAGGTTACCAATTATGTTAACAGTTAGAAAAACAACAACATTAGTAATAATTATTTGGGCTAAAACCCCTTGTTGTTGAAGATTATATTTTAATTGATTAAAAAAATTCATCTTAATAAAAATGCTGTTTGTCTTTTCGCCAAATTAAAACAATAATTAAACCTACAACTAAACCTCCTATGTGCGCAAAATGCGCAACGTTATCCCCCGGGTTATTTCTTAATCCCGAAAATATTTCGAAAGCACCATAAGCAATAACCAGCCATTTGGCTTTTACCGGAAATAAAAAATAAAGGTATAATTGCCTGTTAGGAAATAACAAACCAAAAGCGCCCAATAAACCAAACAAAGAACCTGAGGCTCCTACGATAACATGATAATTTAAACTTTCTATAAATTCAAATTTTTGATTCATAAAATAAGTTCGTTCCTCGGTGTTAAATGAATTTTCTATTTGACTGTTTACTGAAGTTAACAGGCTCGAAATTTCAAAATGCATAATAATATATTGTGCTAACGCAGCTCCCAAACCAGTTAAAATATAAAAAATTAAATACCTTTTTGGGCCCCATACCTGCTCCAATACCTGACCAAATACATAAACCCCAATCATGTTAAATAACAAGTGTGAGAGGCTGCCATGCATAAAAATATAAGTAATAAACTGATGCGGTTTAAATGCCGGGGCCAGATAATAATGTAAACCAAAATAATCGGTAAGACTAATACCTTTTGTACTTGCTAAAATTTGGGTTAATAAAAACAATATGACGTTTATTATAATAATATTTTTAGTTACCACTGGCAATCCGCCAAATGCACTTGGTCTGTATTGATTATTAAAGTTCATTTATTTTTTAAAAAATTTTTCTATATCAGCATTATTTAGTTCCATCATAATTGGTTTACCAGAAGCTGTGTAAAGAGGGTTTTCGCATTTCATGAGATGTTCTAAAATCAGCTGCATTTCTTGTTCCTCTAATTGCTTTCCGTATTTAACGCATGTGTTATAAGCAATGGCGCGACACAAATTATCGTGTTTTCCTACTTTTGTATCTATTGTATTTAATTTAAACGTTTCTAAAATGCCTTCAATCGTTTCAATAATTTTAAAATCTTTTAAATCGGCAGGAGTTCCATTAATAACAATGCTGTTTTTACCAAACACCTCAAAATCAAATCCTAATAGTTTAAACTCTGCTATCAGTTCTTTAATTAATGAAAAATCATTAGCACTTAATTCCATTTGTTCAGGAAATAATAATTGTTGCGAAGCAATTTTTTCTTCGGGTTTTGTATTTAAATAATGTTCGTAAACTATCCGCTCATGAGCCCTTTGCTGATCTACTACTAAAATGTTTTTGTTGTAAGGTGTTACAATGTATTTTTGATTTAACTGAAAAAAAGAAAAATTAATTGCTTCATTTTTTACCTCTTCTAAAAAAGTTTGTTGGGGATTTTCGTTCTCATCAATGGTATTTTCTGTGGTGCTTTTAAACCCTTCAAACATGGTTTCCCAATGTTGTTTATTTACTTTTTGAAGAGTGGTTTCTTGCGATGAGGAAGAAGAAGCGTTAAAGGGATTGTAATTTTGATTATAACTTACTTTTGGCTGAGTAATAAATTTGCTGTTTGATTGAGCGCTTAGGTTTACACTCATTTCAGAATCAAAATCGAGCGAAGGGCCAACATTTGCTTTACCTAAGGCACGTTTTATGGAACTTAACAACAACATATAAACCGATTTATCATCGGTAAATTTCACTTCTGTTTTTGTTGGATGAATATTAATATCTATATTTTTTGGATCCATTTCCAAAAACAAAAAATAACGCGGATGCGATTGGTAACCAATTAAATCTTTGTATGCTTCGTAAACGGCATGATTTAAAAATGGGTTTTTAACAAAGCGATTATTAACAAAAAAATATTGTTCTTTTTTTGTTTTAACAGCTGATTCAGGCAAACTAACGTAACCTTTTATTTTTACGAATGTTGTATCTTCATTTATTTGAACTAATTCTTTTTGAATATAACTGCCTATTAAAGATTTTATTCGATGCATTAAATTTCCTTGAGGAATATTTAACACTTCATTACCGTTACTTTGAAATGTAAAATGAATATCTGTATGAGGTATAGCCAGTCGTTCTATTTCATCAATAATATGTTTCTGCTCAATCTGATCATTCTTTAAAAAATTTCGGCGGGCCGGAATATTAAAAAATAAATTTTTAACAACAAAATTTGAGCCAACAGCTGTTTGACATTCTATTTGCTCAATAAATTTTCCACCATCAATAG
>CANFQR010000088.1 GCA_947449125.1 Bacteroidota bacterium
AATATAGTTTTTGTCAGGATGGTGTTGTGCTAATCCAACTGTATATTCTCCTTTACCGCAGCCCAATTCTAAAACAATGGGGTTGCTGTTTTTAAAATAGTCATTGTGCCATTTTCCTTTTAATAAAAAACCCTTATTTAAGTTTTCCCAAAAAAGGGTAAAACAGTTTTTAAACATTTCAAATTCTGCAAATTTTTCTTGTTTTGTTGGCATATTAAATTTCTGTACTGTTATTTAGTTCGTATAATTTTTTAAACTTCGAATTGCTGTTTAATAATTTTTCAATCGTTCCTTCTTCTATAATTTTACCTTGATCGAACACTAAAACTTTATCAACATGTTTAATAGTAGATAAACGATGTGCAATGATAATTGAGGTTCGGCCTTTAGAAATTTTTTCTACTGCTTGTTGAATTAATTGTTCGGTTTGCGTATCTATTGTAGCAGTAGCCTCATCCAGAATAAAAATACTTGGTTGGTAAACATAAGCGCGAATAAACGCTATTAATTGTCGTTGGCCTGCCGATAAACCTTGGCCTCTTTCTGTAACTTTATAATTAAAATTATCCGGAAGCGTCATAATGTAATTATATAAGCCAATTTGTTTTGTGGCGGATACAACATTTTCAAACGATATTTCAGGATTATTTAATGTAATGTTATTTAAAAGTGTATCGTTAAACATATAAACATCTTGTAAAACTATACCGGTATTTTTTCTTAAAGAACTTAATTCAAACTGATTAATTTCTGTTTCATCAATTAAAATTTCGCCCTTGTTTAGGTCGTAAAAACGACTGAGTAAATTAATTACTGTTGATTTTCCTGCACCTGTGGCGCCAACCAAGGCAACTGTTTGCCCTGCTTTAATTGAAAACGACACATCTTTTAAAACAAAATGATTGTTATTATAAGCAAACCATACATTTTTAAATTCAATGCCTTTAGTAATATTTTCAAATTTAAGTGAGCCGCAATTACTTATTTTTTCGTCGGTATCTAAAACTTTAAAAACTCTTTCAGCCGAAACAATACCCATTTGCAAAGTGTTTAAGCGATCTGCCAACATTCTTATTGGGCGAAAAACCATATTTATCATCATTATAAAAAACGTAAGATCACCAAGACCAATATTAAATGCGTTGCCTTTTATGCCCACAAACCAAATTATTAAGGCCACAGAAACAGACGATAAAATTTCAACAACCGGAAAGAAAACGGAGTAATAAAAAATAGATTTAATATTTGCTACACGGTGTTGGTTATTTATTTCTTTAAACTTTTCAAATTCTTGATTTTCTCGGTTAAATAATTGTACTAGGCGCATGCCGGTAATATGCTCTTGTGTAAATGTATTTAATGCTGCCACGGCATTTCTTACCATTGTAAATGTTTTTTTAACGCCTTTTTTAAATAAAGCGGTTGCCAAAAAAAGTAAGGGGATGGTGCTTAAAGTTAATAAGGTTAGTATCCAGTTTTTTGCAAACATAACACAAACAAAAATTATCAGCATGACCACATCTCCTGCTATTACTATAAATCCTTGCGCAAACACATCGCTTAAGCTTTCAACATCAGATATAGCGCGTGTTACTAGCGTACCTACAGGGGTGGTGTCGTAGTATGTATTCTTTAAATGAATAATGTGTTTATAAATTTGATTTCGTAAATCTTTTACAATGTTTTGACCAAGAAGATTTGTAATTCTTAAATTAAGAATTTGTAAAATGGCTTCGGTAACTAATGAAACAAAAATAAGTGTGCAAATAAAATTTAACCCGCTCAAATCTTTTGAAACGCTTACGTAATCATTAAGTGCTTTGCTTATTAAAAGAGGCCTTACAATGCTAATAGTAGCTAAAATTAAAGTTAAAATAACCGCAAAATAAAAAAGTGTTTTATAAGGGTTGGTGTAACTTAAAATTCGTTTTATAAGTTTTGGATTTAATCCTTTATGTTGTTCTTTAGGGCTCAATAAAAATATCTTTAGGGTATTTAATTCCAACTAAAAACAAAGCTTTTGCTTCAACATTATTGCCGGCGGCTTTTCTATTTTTAGCTTCAATAATTTTTCTGAAATCGTTTAATGTAATTTTATTTTTGCCAACCATTAAAAGTGTACCTACAATGGCGCGAACCATGCCTCGTAAGAAACGGTCGGCAGTAATTGTAAATCGCCATTCGCCAATGTTTGTTTTTTGCCATACAGCTTTTTTAATTTTACAGTTATTAGTTTTGTTTTGGGTATGTAGCTTACTAAAACTTGTAAAATCAGAATATTCTAAAAGTATAGCGGCGGCTTTATTCATTAAATCAAAATCAAGTTCGCCAAAAACATACAGGCTAAAATTATCAATAAAAGGATTTTTTATTTGGTGAATATAATAATAATAGGTTCTTGATATGGCATCAAATCTTGCGTGCGCCTCATCTCTTACGCTCGAAATATTTTGTATAGAAATTTCTGTTGGTAAAACGTTGTTAAATTTATATAACCAGTGGGATTTGTTTTTAATTAAATCACCACAATTACTTTCAAAATGTGCCACATAATTTTTGGCATTAACGCCCGCATCAGTTCTACCACAACCAGTAAGTTCGATCTTTTCTTTTAAAAGCATGGTAATTTTTTCTTCCAAAATTTGCTGAACGGTATTTGGCGTATTATTTTGAACTTGCCAACCATTTAATTTGGTTCCGTTGTAAGAAAGCGTTAAAAAGTAACGTGCCATGCTACAAAATTAAGCTATAATTTAAAATAAGGAGTTTTTATATAACAGATAACCACTTGTAAAAAAATAATCTAAAATTTACTGTGTTTAAAATTGCTAATTTTACGCTTAAACTATGACAAAAATCAAAAAAAATTTTGTGCTCGAAGGCCTTGAAGTTATTGATATTAGCACCGAAGGCAAGGCTATTGCCAAACACGACGGTTTGGTGGTTTTTATAGATGGTGCTGTTCCCGGCGACGTTGTGGATGTAATGGTTTACAGAAAAAAAAATAATCTTGCCGAAGGAAAAGTGCATAAGATGATTAAATTTTCTGAATTAAGAACAACACCTAAATGTGAGCATTTTGGAACTTGTGGTGGTTGTAAATGGCAAAATTTAGCCTACTCCAATCAATTAGAGTTTAAGCAGAAATATGTTTATGACGCATTTACCCGAATTGGAAAATTAAATTTTCCTGAAATAATGCCTATTCTTGGAAATTCGGAGCAGTATTATTACCGTAATAAACTTGAATTTGGTTTCTCAAATAAAAAATGGTTAACTAACCAACAAATTGAGTCAAAGCAAGAAGTTGAAAATAAAAATGCTTTGGGATATCATATTGCAGGCTTGTTTGATAAGATTTTAGATATTGATAACTGTTATTTACAACCCGAGCCAAGCAACTCTATCAGAAATGCTGTAAGAGACTATGCTTTAAAAAATAAGTTGTCGTTTTTTGATATCAGAAATAAGCAAGGTTTATTAAGAACCTTACTAATAAGAACAAGCAGTACCGGAGAGGTGATGGTGGTTGTATCGGTGTTTGAATGGCTCGAAAAAGAACTTTTTGGCTTACTCGATTTTTTAAAAACCAATTTCCCTCAAATTACTTCCTTGCAATACACGCATAACAATAAAGGAAACGATACGTTTTACGGATTAAACATCGTTACTTATTATGGGCGCGATTATATTTTAGAGGAAATGGAGGGTTTAAAATATAAAATAAGTGCAAAATCGTTTTATCAAACAAATTCGCAACAGGCCTACAATCTTTATAAGATAACCCGCGATTTTGCAGCTTTAAGCGGCAAAGAAGTTGTTTACGACCTTTATACAGGTACCGGAACAATTGCCAATTTTGTGGCAAAACAAGCAAAACAGGTTATTGGTGTAGAATACGTTGAAGATGCTATTAAAGATGCTATTGAAAATTCGGTAACTAATAATATTAAAAACACCACGTTTTTTGCCGGCGACATGAAAGACGTTTTAACTGAATCGTTTATAAATACCAATGGCAAACCGGATGTTATTATAACCGACCCGCCCAGAGCAGGCATGCACGAGGATGTTATTAAAGTAATGCTTAGGGTGTTGCCCGAAAAAATTGTTTATGTTAGTTGCAACCCAAGCACGCAAGCAAGAGACTTGGCGTTTTTTGAAACTAATTATGAAATTGTTAAAGTGCAGCCGGTTGACATGTTTCCGCAAACGGCCCATGTAGAAAATGTGGTATTGTTAAAGAGAAGAAATTAACTAGTTGATTTACGCAAAAATTGTACAATTAAATTATTTTTATTTACTTCAAGTCAAATTTAAAAAACATGAAAAAAAATTTATTATTTGTTGCCGCTGTTGCTTTGGTAATGGCGTCTTGTAAAAAAGACAGAACGTGTTCTTGTACAATAACTCCAGTTTCTTCAACAGTAAATGGAGTTACACAACCAATTGCTGCGGGGACTCATACGCGTGAGTATAAAATCACAAAAGTTACAAAAAAAGGAGCGGCTTGTAATAGTGGCGAAGAAACCACAACCTCCACTTCTACAACAAACAATGTAGTAAGCACTCAGGTTGTTGTTGCAAAAGCTGAATGTACATTAAAATAACTTTTAAAAATTAAAAACCATGAAAAAAACAATATTATTAGGCGCTATAGCTATGTTTGCTATGGCATCGTGCAAAAAAGACAGAACATGTGAATGTAAGTCTACCACAACATCTGAAACAGTTAATGGAGTTTCACAGCCAATTACAGATCCTGTAACTACAACAACTACCAAATACACAAAAGCTAGTAAAGGCAGTGTAGAATGCAATAGTGGTGAAGAAACTGTAAATTTTAATTACACAATTAACAGCACAACTTATGTTCTTGCTCAAACAAATAAAGTAGAATGCACTTTAAAATAAAAAAATAAATTAATATGAAAAAAGTTATATTATTGGCTTCAGTTGTTTCATTAATGACTGTGTCCTGCAAAAAAGACAGAACTTGTACATGTACAGTAACACCTGTCTCTTCAACCGTTAACGGAGTTACTCAACCTCTAGTTGTAAGCTCTTATTCATACAATCAAAAATTAACCAAGGTTACAAAAAATGGAGCGCATTGTAATAGTGGTCAGCAAACGGAAACTCAAACATCTGGCTCTACAACAACGGTTGATGTATCAAAATACGATTGTAAATTAGATTAAACAAGGTTTAGTTTAATTTGAGAAAAAAGCCACTGAAAACTCAGTGGCTTTTTCTATTAATAGTCAAGAAAAAAGCAATTTTTATGATTGGTTGGTAAAATTATTTTGTACACAGCTCAAAACCAAGGTGTTAAAAAATTTGTTTCGTGGTTTATTTTACTTTACTTTGCCAAAACAAAAAAACAAAAATTATGAAAAAAATTACATTACTAGCAGTTGCATGTGTTGCAATTAGCTTAGCGTCTTGTAAAAAAGACAGAGATTGTGAGTGTACAACAACAACTGTAAGTGCAAATGGAACTACAACTACAGGTACTGCTCAAACTACAACCATAAAAGAAATTAGCAAAGGTGACGCTAAAACTCAGTGTAATAAGACTGTATGGTCTAATACAAATAGCGGCGGAACTACTACTCAAACTACAGATTGTAAACTAAAATAAAATTTTAAAACATGAAAAAAATTATATTATTAGCCGTAGTAGCTGTAGCAGTTACTGGCGCTTCTTGCAGAAAAGAACGTACTTGTGAGTGTTCTGAAACAAACACTACTGTAACTACTTTTGGCAGTAACTCAACTACTACCACCAATACAAGCTCAAGTAAATATACTGCTAGCTCACAAAAGAAATCTTATTTTAGAAATTCTTCTGGATGTTTTGGTACTAAATCTACCAACACAACTAATTTTACAGGTGGTTCTTCTGTTACAACTTCTGAATCAACTTGCGAAATAAAATAATTTCCGGTTGTGATAATTAAAAGCTGCTCAATTTTGAGCGGCTTTTTTTATTTAAGGCAACCTACAACTAAAAAATCCCGATAAAATAATTTACCGGGATTTTATTCCAAATATTGTTGGGTCAGTTCGAGCGAAGTCGATAACGGTTTAAGAGTGTATCTATTTAACCAATGATTTTAAAAACAACAAAAACCTTAATATAGTTGAAACAATTTACGGCTATTGATTTTCTTAAATTATTGATCAAACTTATTAAAGTTGGTGGGCACTAAAAAGCTGGCGTCGTCTAATACTTTTTTGCCAATTTTTACTACCTCTAATTTGGTAACTAATTTACCGTCGCTTAATT
>CANFQR010000089.1 GCA_947449125.1 Bacteroidota bacterium
GTAAAACCTATTTGATTTTATATTTTCATACAAAACTTATTTGATTTTGTGTAAACAACTAGCATGGGTTAATTTAGTGGAAATTTTAATCCAGTAAAAATTGTTTATGTAGACTTACTCAAAAAACTTTACTTATTTGATTAAAAATAAGATTAAAATTTTTCTATATTAAAATCCCACTAACCTAATTAATATCAGACTTTCTTTGAAGAAATAATTCGAATACACTTAATTGTTCTGGGAGCATATCCATTCAGATTGCTTGTTGTTTGCTTTCTAATCAACACTATTATTTACCATAAATAATATTGCCGTATCACTTTCAATGTTATTTTTGTGATTAAAATTTTAAAAACATCATGAAAAAATTAATAACAGTATTATTTATTACTATTTGCTTTTTATCATCAAAAGCAGATGAGGGTATGTTTCTTGTTCACCTTATAGGTGAAAAAACTTATTCCGACATGGTAAAACGCGGTCTCAAATTAAGTAAAGAACAACTTTACAGCATGAATAAAAACAGCATTAAAGATGCAATAGTTTTATTTGGTGGTGGTTGTACTGCCGAAGTTGTTAGTAAAGAAGGTTTGTTGTTTACCAACCACCACTGTGGTTACGATAACATTGCCTCAGCTAGCAGCTTAGAGCATAATTATTTAAGAGATGGTTTTTGGGCAAAATCAAAACAAGAAGAAATTGCATGCCCGGGATTAAGTGTACAATTTCTGGTTAAAATTGAAGATGTAACCGAAAAAGTTTTAGAAAAACTTAAAGATGTAAAACCTAACGAAATAACATCAAAGCTTCCAGGCATATTAATGGAAATGTCAGCAAAAGCCTCTGAGGGAACAGAGTTTGATGTTCGTGTAAGTAGTTTTTTTAAAGGCAACCAATTTTTACAATTTACTTATCAACGTTATAAGGATGTTCGTTTGGTTGGAACGCCACCTGAAAGCATCGGTAAATTTGGAGGAGATACTGATAACTGGGAATGGCCTCGCCACACCGGAGATTTTTCAATTTTCAGAGTATATATGTCGGCCGACGGCAAAGCTTCTACTGAATACAAATCTACAAATGTACCATACCAACCAAAACACTTTTTACCAGTTTCAATAAAAGGTTTAAATGACGGTGATTATGCTATGATATATGGTTATCCAGGCAGTACCAACCGTTACGAGACCTCTTATGGCATAAAATTAAAAACGGAAATTGATAATCCAAGCTTGGTAAATTTGCGCGACGCAAGATTAAAATGCATGTTGGCGGAAATGGTTAAAGACCCTGCAGTAAAAATTAAATTAGCCAGTTCTTATGCTGGTATTGCAAACTACTGGAAGTTTTTTGATGGCGAAACCAAGCAACTGCTTAAACATAATGTAATGGCTCAAAAACAAAAAGAAGAAGCCGCTTTTGAAACATGGGCAAAAACAAAACCAGATTACGATAATTTATTTTCAAATATTAAATCTGCTTATGACACATGGACGCCATTCGCCAAAGGACGCGTTTATTTGAACGAAGGCATTTTAGGTTCACCATTAATGGCCTTTGCAGCAAGCCTTAAAACACTCGATGCAAGCTTATCAAATACAACAGCAAGCGCTGAAGATAAAAACAAAGCTATTGCCAATGCAAAATCAAGTTATGACAGATTTATAAAAGGGGAAAATATTGCTTCTGATAAAAACATTTTAGCTATTGTTACTAAAATGTTTCATAACGACGTTAACCCTGCACAACAACCAACAGAATTTTATACTCAGCTAAATGCTTCTTACGGCGATTTGGAAAAAGATGAAACTTATCAAAAATTTGCAAAAGATGTTTTTGAAAATACCATGTTATTAAATGCCGACAAGTGGAACGCGTTTATTTCTAATCCAGATGTTGCTTCTCTTCAAAAAGATTTGGCTTATAAAACTGCATTAGCTTTTGTTACTAATTTTAACAACAACTATTCTAAATTTTATACTGAATTTGTTGCTAACAATTATGCGTTAAATAATAAATACTTAAAAGGTGTTCTTGAAATGAAAAAAGGTTCAACTCTCTATCCTGACGCCAATCAAACCATGAGAATTTCTTATGGAAATGTAAAATCATACTCTCCTAAAGATGGCGTAAAATTTAAAGAAGTTTGCACATTAAAAGGTGTTATGGAAAAATATATTCTGGGTAATTATGAATTTGATGCGCCTACAAAATTAATTGAGCTTATAAACGCGAAAGATTATGGTCAATATATTGATAAAAAAGCTAACGATGTTGTGGTAACATTTATCACTACAAACGACATTACCGGAGGCAATTCAGGTTCACCTGTTTTAAACGCAAAAGGAGAGTTAATAGGCTTAGCGTTTGACGGTAATTATGAGGCATTAAGCCATAAAATAGCGTTTGACGGCGATTTAAACAGAACGATATGTTTAGATGTTCGCTACCTATTATTTGTTGTGGATAAATTAGGTGGTGCAAAAAATTTAATTGACGAGCTATTGCTTGTAAAAAATTAATGTTTTTGTTTTTTTACTTTAAAAAGCTAACTGTATAAAACAGTTAGCTTTTTTATTTTTATGATTTAATATAAGAAAGGCAATATTTCCGAGTTAATTTTTTCTATTTCCGGAGCTGATGTTGATTGATAAAACTGTCTTAAATTATCATCTAAGACACCTATGTATAAAAAAAGTTTTTCTTGGCTAAATTGTTTGCCAATAGTAACCAAATGTGTTTTGCCATTTAACACCACATATTGATTTACAGAAGCATTAACTCCAGCATATGTTTTATCTTTAACGTAATACGGAAAAGGTCCTTTTAGTTGATGGCCATATTTGTTTTTAACGACAACAGCCATTTCCTTTACAGGATTTCCTGCTTCAAAAACATACTTTGCAGAATCTTGTTTTACAAACCCTATAGACGAATTGTACGCATAATCTCTTTCAGCAATTAAATAAAACTGCTCGCTCATTTCAATGGAAGGATTTATTGTTAAGCTTGAGTCTAAAAAAATTCCTTTCCGCGCACCATGTAACAAAGAATCAGCAAAATCACTATAGATAAAATAAACCTTACAAAAGGTTAACTTACTTGTGTAAGCTAATATTGTATTTTTTGTAATTGCCAATTGTTCGGCTTCCTTTTGAATTGCCAATTCTTGTTTTCCTTGTTTTTTTAAAGCTTCAATCAACTTTTTATTTGTCTTTAGTCTTACAACTAGGGCTCCCTTTTTTAATTGATTTATTTGCCAAGAAGCAATAACCAATCTTCTTTTTCTGAATTTTGTAAATTGCTCGGGGTTTTTATAATCTTTAACATTATTAAGATCATTCCCCTCTTGTGGAAACATCACACCAAAAACAAATAGAAAATAAAAAAGGTAACTTAATTTATTATTTAACAACAGACCCATTTTCAATATCATTTTTAATAGGCGAAACAAAAGTTAGTTCACCATTACTATTCTCTGCCATTAAAATCATTCCCTGACTTTCTATCCCTTTTATTTTTCTAGGTGCAAGATTAGCCAATAAACAAACCTTTTGGCCAATAATATTTTCAGGTTTAAAAAATTGCGCAATGCCACTAACCACAACTCTTTTGTCAACACCTGTATCGATAAGTAACTTTAATAATTTATCCGTTTTTGGAACAGCTTCTGCAGCAATTATTGTAGCAGTTCTAATATCCATTTTCGAAAAGTCATCAAAGGTTGTCTCCGTTTTTATTTCAATTGGTTTTGTATTTGCTAAATTCTCTAATTTATTCTGTTGGAGTTTTTCTAACTGTTTTTGTATTTCCGCATCTTCAATTTTAGAGAACAATAATTCATCTTTGTTTATAACATGTCCATTTACCATGTTGTCCGTTTTAGAAGCAGCGGGCCAGTTTAAAGGTTTAATGTTTAATAACTCAAACAATTTTTTTGATGTAAATGGCAAAAACGGTTCGGCCATTATAGCTAGGTTGCAAGAAATCTGCAATGAGATATTCATTATTGTTTTTACTCTTATCTCATCTACTTTAATTAGTTTCCAAGGTTCAGTTTCTGCAAGATATTTATTACCAATTCTTGCTACGTTCATCCATTCATTAATTGCCTCTCTAAACTTAAAAAGTTCTAACGCCTTTGCCACTTTTATTGAAGCGTTCTTTAATTCTTCAAGAACCAATAAATCTTCTTTTGCATAAATAGTTGCTTCAGGTACTTTACCTTCATAAAATTTATGGGTTAAAACCAACGTTCTATTTATAAAATTCCCAAAAATGGCAACTAACTCGCTATTATTTTTAGTCTGAAAATCTTTCCATGTAAAATCATTGTCTTTTGTTTCTGGTGCGTTCGAACAAAGAGTATACCTTAATACATCCTGCTTGCCTTCAAAATCGGTTAAATACTCATGTAACCAAACTGCCCAATTTCTTGATGTAGAAATTTTATCGCCTTCCAAATTTAAAAATTCATTGGCCGGAACATTGTCAGGTAAAATAAAATCGCCATGTTCCATTAACATAGCTGGAAAAATAATACAATGAAATACAATGTTGTCTTTTCCTATAAAATGAATTAATCTGCTGTCTTCCTTTTTCCAATAGTTTTCCCATGTTTCTGGCAACAATTCTTTTGTTGCAGAAATATAACCTATTGGTGCATCAAACCACACATAAAGAACTTTGCCATCAGCATCTTTTACCGGCACTTTAACTCCCCAATCTAAATCACGCGTCATTGCTCTTGGTTGCAAACCATCACCGCTATCCATCCAGCTTTTACATTGTCCAAATACATTGGTTTTCCAGTCGGCATGTTTTTCAATGTAAGCTTTAATTTTGGGTTGTAACTTATCTAAAGGTAAAAACCAATTTTTAGTTTCCTTTAAAATAGGCTTGTCCCCGGATAATGTAGACTTAGGATCGATTAAATCAGTTGCGTTAAGGGTTGATCCGCATTTTTCGCATTGGTCGCCGTAAGCATTGGTGTTTGCACATTTAGGGCAAGTACCCACTATATAACGGTCTGCTAAAAACTGTTTAGCGGTTTCATCATAATACTGTTGGGTAATTTCCTCGGTAAAAACATTTTTATCGTACAATACTTTAAAAAAATCAGAAGCTGTTTGATGGTGTATTTTAGAAGATGTTCTGGAGTAAATATCAAATGATATTCCAAAATCTTTAAAAGAGTTTCCCATTATACTGTGGTATTTATCCACTATTGCCTGAGGTGTTGTGTTTTCTTTTTTGGCTTTTATGGTGATAGGAACACCATGCTCATCGCTACCGCAAATAAATTTAACATCAGTTCCTATGCTCCTGAGGTAACGAACATAAATGTCGGCAGGTAAATAACATCCCGCTAAATGGCCAATATGAACCGGGCCGTTAGCATATGGCAAAGCGGCTGTAACTAATGTTCTATTAAATTTTGATTCCATTTTAATTGTCCTAAAGTGCAATCCGTTATAATACATAAATTATAAACGGTGTGTAAATATTATTTTTTATATTTATACAAAAGTAACCATAACTATTAAAATAAAATAAGTATGAGCAATAAAAAAGAAATTTGGAAAAGCATTACCGTTAACGGCCAGAAACCTTCTGTGCCTTATATGATTTCTAACCATGGGCATTTTGGTGTTTTGTTAGATAAAAAAGGTAATGTTGAAAAAAGAAACTTTAAACCAACGGCCGGAACATACAGATATAATATTAGACAAAAAGGAAAATCTGTTGCTATTTTTCTTTACAAAGAGGTTGCAAAAGCCTTTTTGAAAAAACCATCGCCAAAACATACATTAATTATTCATAAAGACCATGATTATTTAAACGACCATGTAGAAAATTTAAAATGGGCTACACCAAAAGAACACAGAGCTCATGTAACTTTTAGTCCAAACGCTATTTCATCAAGAAAGAAAAAAGCTATTGTTAAAAGTGTTCATTCTATCGTTTTAAATGAAAAAAGCGTTACCGCGCTTAAAAAACTAATTTGGTCGCCTGACAGAAAATTATCGTATAAAAAAATTGCTGAAAAGTTTGGTGTTTCGGAAATGCAGATTTACAGAATTAAAAATGGTCAATTTTGGTATCATATAAGAGTTGAAAATGAGCCTTTACATCCAAAGCACAAACAAAACCTCAGCAATATTGCGTTTCAAGAAAAGAAAATAGAATTAGAAAAAATAAAAAAACAAAAATCAGCTGCAAAAAAATCAAAATCAGCTCCAAAGAAAAAAACAGTGGTTACAGCAAAAAAGAAGAAGAAATAATCGTTGA